>JAGFJJ010000030.1 GCA_024102815.1 Phycisphaerae bacterium | reverse complement strand
ATTGGTTCTTTCCCGTTTCGTGTGGGTAGCGTCGGGACTGGGTGCGGTCATGCGACGGATTTCATTGAACGGATGTCGATAAACGGAGCCGCTGGCAGATGGGTAAGCTTTGCGGCGATCAGATAGGAGATGGTAATCAGGTGTCGACTCGTGCGGTAACCGCGAGCTCTCGCCTTGGCCGCCTGGACCAGCGAGTTGATGCCTTCGGCGCGCCCGTTGGTCAGATTCGAATCGAAGGCATTGACGATGCCCTGCCAGTGCCGGCGCAGGGTGGCGGCCACCCGCTTGAGGGGTTCGAGCCGGCAACGACGTGCCCAGCGATACCACTTCTCGAGCAGGACAGCGGCCTGCCCGGCGTTTTGGGCGCTGGCGAAGATGTCGCGCAAGGCCTCCTTGAGTCGAAACGCACGATGGGTCTTCAGGCCCCGGCGCGACAGGTCATGAAAGGCGAACAACTGCTCGCGGGTCCACTTTCTGGCATCCTTCAGCCACACGTAGCGGCTGCGCTTGAGCAGGGGATTGTGTTTGACCTCCTCGCGGCGAACCTCATCGACCGCCTTGTTCACCAGGGCGATGACGTGGTACTCGTCGAAAGTGACGTTGGCCCACGGCAGGTGCTCGGCGACGCCGGCGATGTAGCTCGCCGACATGTCGATGCAAAGGTCGCCGATGTTCTCTGCGCAACCGCCATGGGCCTCGAGATCGTCGGCGAAGTGTGCCACCACGTCGGCGCTGCGGCCCTCGCAGGCGAACAGCAGGCGGCCGCGCTCCAGGTCATGAAACAGGCTGACGTAGTGCTGACCACGCCGCGAGGCGGTTTCGTCCAGCCCGAGCGCCCGCACCGAGGAGAAGTCCTCGCGCTCGCGCGCGCCGTCGACGTAGTGATCGAGAATGCGCCACACGCTCATGTCGCCGACCCCGAGCAGCACCGCCACCTGGTGCACCGGCATCGCCTTGCACAACGTGACCACCAGTGCCTCCATCAATTGCGAGAATCCGCTGCCCTCGCGCGCCCACGGCACGGCGACCTGGAGAGTCTTGCCGCAACTGTCACACCGCACGCGCGGCACCTTGGCATGCACGAAGGCCTGGTACTGGAAGAAGTTCAGGTGCCGCCAGGAACGCTCCCGGGTGTCGTGCACCGCCTGGTGCGGCGTGTGGCACTCGGGGCAGGCGAAGCGCGCACCGCGATGGAATCCGACCTGAAAGTCGATACGCCCCGCGTCGGGGTCGAACGACACGTCGGTTACTTCCCACGGAGACGCCAGGCCCAGCGCCACGGTAAACAAAGACGTTTGATCCACAAGCCACTCCAGAACTGTCAATCGACGAGGACACAGGCAGGCCGGTGGACAGGTGGACGAGCCCTGCGGGCCGGCCCGAGTCCTGCGGACCGTGTGGACAGCCCGTGGACAACCGTACCGGTTGCCCACCGCCTGCCCACACTCTCGGGCCTCTCGACCACCTGTCCACCGGCCCCACTACAGATCACCGATTGTGTCTCAGGAGATCTCGTTCCGGAACCCCGTGCATGGCCTCACCCACACAAAACGTCATTGGGCCGATTATCGCCGGCAGGCCGGCCTCGTGCAAAAACCTAAGGACGTGAGGGGATCCGTGGCCTGGATTACGGGAGCCAGCAGTAGATTTGGTATGGCAGGTAAAACGACGGCAAAAAAAACCGCTCGGGGTGGAGCGGTTTGTAATCTTGGGGAGGGATGCACATCACTGTGCAAGTGCCAATATTGCGCCGTGATCTGCCCCGTTTCCAGCGCGGCTGGTTACGCCTGCGTAACCATGACAACTTCGTCATCCAATGGCCGGATTCGCGGCCGGGATCCCTGATGCATCAAGCCGTGTGGCCAAGCGCCCACGCCTTCGCCTGCTCGAACTGCAGAAACGGGAAGTGCCGAATCTCAGCCGAGACGAAGTGAGAACCGAGTTTTTCGCCCAGGACTCCGACCTTTGAATCCGTGACCACCGCGACGTGGGCAAGTTTTCGGTGGTGATCCTTCACGAATCGGAGATGTTCAAGGAGCGCGCCGAAGGAGTCCCAGCCGGGAAAATGCTCGGTATGAATGATCAGGCCGTTGAGATTGCCGTGCGATTCCAGGTAGGGATCGACGATGCTCGACATGTGCTCGAAATCCGCTTTCGTCAAGGCATCGTCGGGT
>JAGFJJ010000029.1 GCA_024102815.1 Phycisphaerae bacterium | reverse complement strand
CCGACAAGAAAACCCTTCTGCCCGATCCCGTCGGCACGCTCGAAGCCACCGTCGAACTCGTCAAGGACGGCTTCGAAGTCCTCGCCTACACCAATGACGACCCCATCATGGCCCGTCGGCTCAAGGACGCCGGCGCCAAGAGCGTCATGCCTCTCGGCTCGCCCATCGGCAGCGGACAGGGCATCCTCAACCCCGCCAACATCCTCCTCTGCCTCGAGTATCTGAAGGAAGGCGACCCCGACTATCCCGTCATCGTCGACGCCGGCGTGGGCACGGCCTCCGACGTCACCGTCGCCATGGAACTGGGCGCCGACGGCGTCCTCCTCAACACCGGCATCGCCGGCGCGAAGGACCCCGTAACCATGGCCGCCGCCATGGCCCACGCCTGCGAAGCCGGACACCTCGCCTACCGCGCCGGCCGCATCCCCCGCAAACGCTACGCCACCGCCTCATCACCCTGGGAGGGAACCTTCGCCGCCGCACCGGTAACGGCTGCCCCGGTCACCCAGTAGCCCAAGCAGAAAACACATTAAGACTTCTTAACCATCTCAGCGAGGAATTCACTTGTTCCTCGAACGCACAATGACTATCATTGTGTTCTCCAGCGTACCACCCCATCGAAAGTCATCCGCCAAGGGAGTTCCCCTGTGACCTCGAAACACCGAAAGTCAATATCGCCAGTATCTTCGTTGACCCCCCTGCTCGCGACGGGCGCTTTGCTGATGTCAAGCGGCATCGAGGTGCGGGCCCAAACGGCTGTTCCCGTTTTTTCTCTCGAAGTCGCGGCGATCAACGGGCAGGTTCTTCGAAACATTCCCTGCGCGAGCGATGCCGAATGCCCCGGAAACGGCACCTGCCAGATGGTGACCGGCGAAGGCCTTCGCTGTACAAAAGCCACGTCGCTCGTCCAGTCTAACGGCGACATCTCCCCAGGCGATACGATCAAGGTCGACGCCTTCGTTCGCAACTGGGACGCCAATGTAGCAGTCGGCGTTTGCGAGAACGACAGCGCCTGCACAACGATACCTAACAGTTGCACAGCAAAACACTGCTCGGGAAACCGCAGCTTCCAGTGCACTACCGATAGTTCCTGTGCTTCCAGTGGCTTTGGTGTTTGTATCCCCGATGTATGCCGCCCTTATCCGCTGTTGGGCTTGGTACAGTTTCACATCGACGGAGCGACTTATGCAGCCACCGGTGCGGGTTCCTTCGGTCGCTTCAACCTCGCGGAGATCCCCTGCACGCCTGCGACATGCAATTACTTCAGCCCGCCCGTGAACAACTGTGCCTGCGCTCCCGGGTATCGCTTCATCGGGTCCTGCACGTGCGCCCAACTCGGCATCTGCAATCCGTTGACAAACCTGTGCAGGACGGATGCGATCGTTTTCATCGAAAACACCCGGACGGACTTCCTTATGGCTGGATTGACCGCCGTTGTCAGTACGGCTGTACTCGGTCAAGCAGCTGAGGTAGTACTCGTCGCCACTTATCTGTCCGGCGCAATCGACACAACCCCTTCTCAACCCCGCTACATGGGCTCTACCCTGCTCACAGCCGAGCCTCTGATGAAGGGTCTGGTCAACATCATCATGGATAACGACCCGCTACTGACCTTTGCCACCGACCAATTCGCCCATCCCCTGCCCGGTCCGAATCTCGAAGGCATTCTAATTCTGTTTGACCTGAATCCGCCGTGCGACGACGGCAACGATTGCACCGTCGACGTTGAACTCCCCGACGGAAGCTGCGAATACGAGTTTCGCACGGCCGGTACGCCATGCGGCAACCAGGTTCCCGAGGGCCCCTGCGACAACGCCGACATCTGCGACGGCGCAGGTAGTTGCATCAACAACTACGAGCCGGCCACGACCGCATGTCGCCCGGCAATAAGCCCGTGCGACGTCGCGGAATTCTGCACGAGCGTTGAACCCGATTGTCCCCCCGACATCATCGAGCCCGCCGACACCCTCTGTCGCCCGGTCGCGGGTCCTTGCGACGTGGAAGAGATGTGTGACGGCGTGAGTCCCGAGTGCCCGACCGATGAGTTTCTTCCGGAATTGGACGGCGTGGGCACTCCAAATGTCTGCCGCCTGTCAGCCGGTTCGTGCGACCCAGAGGAACACTGCACCGGTACTTCCGCCGAATGCCCGACAGACCTGCTCGACCCATCAATCGCGGAATGCCGTCCGGCTGCAGGCCTTTGCGATACGCCCGAATACTGCACCGGAGCCGATCCCGAATGCCCGGTGGACTCTTTCGAACCCGGCGGCACCGTCTGCCGATCGGCCGTGAACGCGTGCGATCTGAATGAGCTGTGCACCGGCGTCGATCCGAGTTGCCCGCCCGATCTGCTGGCACCGAATGGCACTTCCTGCCCGGACGACACCAACGAATGCACTCGCGATATCTGCGACGGTTCGGGCACGTGCACGCACCCGGACAATCATCTTTGCGGGGCCTGCTGCCTGCCGGACAAGGACTGCCTTGAGCCGCTTCTGGGGCAAACCTGCGCGAGTCTTGGCGGCACGTTCAACGGAGCGCTGTCGGCCTGCCTGGGCGACACCGACGCCGATGGCGTCGACGACATGTGCGACAACTGCCCGGGCGTCGACGACAACGTCTTCGGCACCGAGGTCTGCTCGAGCACCGGCGCTCACTGCGACAGTGACGCGGATTGCGGCATGGGCGACACCTGTGTGAAGGCCTGCATCGGCAAGATCCCAACCGTCTCGGCGTGGGGTACCGCGGCTCTGGCCCTGACGCTGCTGGTCGCCGGCAAGCTGAGCTTCCGCCGCCGACCGATCTCCGCAACCGCCTGAGTCGCCCAAACGGACTTGTCTTCCAGCCAGCACAAGTAGCTGAAAACGCCTGTCGGTTCTGCATTCTGAGAGGAGCGCTGTCGTTCTGCGCAGATTCCCTTTCCAGGTCTTGCGCCTCCCGACTACACTACATTCAACAGCCGAGGGACTGCCCGGCGACGAACAGGACCGATCCCAAGACCACGGCACCGCCCCATGCACCGCCTGAAACTCCAACCTCCCGGCTCGGAACCGATCGAGATCCTCATCGATCGCACCGACCAGCTCGCCCGCGAGGCCTACCACTTCCAGCGTGGCGACCGTCACGCCGAGGTCGAGGTCGAAACCCTCGCCCCCTGGTCCGGCTGGCTCCGCCTCCAGGGCCGCGTCGTGCCCTATTTCGCGGCGCGTACCGGCGACACCATCGAGGTCTGGGTCCAGGGCCGGCGCCATCGCCTCGAACTCGTCCCCATGACCGCCCGCCGCGCCGCCGCCACCGCCGAGGCCGCCGCCACCAACACCCTCACCGCCCCCATGCCCGGGACGATCCTCAAAATCGATGTCGAACCGGGCGACGCCTTTGAGGCTCACCGCCCCCTGATCGTCATGGAATCCATGAAAATGGAAATGACCATTTCGTCGCCCTCCCCCGGCCGCGTGAAGGACGTCCTCTGCAAAGTGGGCGACATGGTGGAAATGGGCGAACTCCTCGCCCGCCTCGAACCCCCCGACGAAGCATGACCGCACTCCCCCGCCAAGTTCGCATCGTCGAGGTCGGGCCGCGAGACGGCTTGCAGAACGAATCCCGCCCCGTGCCGACCGACCGCAAGCTCGCCTTCATTGCCCGACTGGTCGACGCTGGCCTGCGCGAAATCGAAGCAACCTCGTTCGTCAACCCCAAGGCCATTCCCCAGCTTGCCGACGCCGACGAAATCTATCCCCGACTTCCAGTCGCCCCCGGCGTCACCTACTCCGCCCTCGTCCCCAACGAGCGCGGCCTGGACCGCGCCCTCGCCTGCGGCGCCCGCCGCATCGCCGTCTTCACCGCCGCCTCCGACGCCTTCACCGAGCGCAACATCCGCATGTCCGTGGACGAGTCGCTGCGCGTGTTCGAGACTGTCGTCGGCCGCGCTCGCAACGCCGGCGCCACCGCCCGCGGTTACGTTTCCACGGCATTCGTCTGCCCCTACGCCGGCGAAATCGACCCGCGGCGTGTTCGCGAAGTCAGCCAGGCCTTGGTTGATCTCGGCTGCGACGAAATCGCCGTCAGCGACACCGTCGGCCGCGCCGTGCCCACCAACGTCCAGCGCGTGCTCGACGAGGTGCTCGCCGCAATCGACCGCGATCGCGTGGCCCTTCATTTTCACAACACCTGCGGCACGGCGCTGGCCAACGTTCTTGCCGGCCTCCACTACGGCATCACCTGTTTCGACGCCGCAACAGGCGGCCTCGGCGGCTGCCCCTACGCTCCTGGCGCATCAGGAAACCTGGCCACCGAGGACCTCGTCTATTTCCTGGACCGCATGGGTATCGAAACCGGCGTGCGCCTGGACGGCCTCCTCACCGCCGCCGCCGAAATCTCCCGCGACATCGACCGGCCCATCACCAGCCACCAGTGGACGCGCCGACCGGCAACCTGCAAAACGGAGCAGTAGTCCCGCCGCCCCGCCGGACAAATCCCCACCATGCAGTCCTTCCACTTCGACAACGTCGACTCCACCAACGAAGCCGCCAAACGCCTGCTCCGCGACGGCACCATCCGCGAAGACGCCTTCATCCTCGCCCGAGAGCAAACCGCCGGACGAGGCACGCGCGGACGCACCTGGGCCTCACCGAAGGACGCGGGGATCTACCTCACGGTCGTCCAGCCCGCCGGCGGAACCCCCGCCCGACTCACCACCGACTACACTCGCGCGGCCGGCGTCGCCTGCGCCCGGGTCCTCGCCGAGGCGACCGGGCTCCCCGTGCGGATCAAGCCCGTTAACGATCTGTACCTCCACGGCCGCAAACTGGGGGGAATCCTCACCGAAACGGTCGTACAAAACGGATCAATTCAGGCTTTGATTACCGGCGTGGGCATCAACGTACGCGTGGCGACGCGCAACATCGCCGACGGCGCCACCGAACCGATCAGCCTGGAAGAGGCCCTCGGCCCCATCGGGCTCGGCAACGTTGACATCAAGGCGCTTGTCGCCGCCGTTGTTTCCAGCATTACGAAGTGGCAGAACGCCGTCCGAAACGGCGACGACGACGCTTTGGCCTCCGCCTGGACGCAACTCGCCGATCAGCCCTGACCGATTTTGCCGGCCCATCCCCATGCCCGGCTGCATCGTGAGAAATCGTTCGAAAAACGAGACTTCATTCGGCGGGGCGATAACCTCTCTCCCACGGCACGGCATTTGCCTGATTTGTAAAGGACGCGTGTTTTTCCCCGCGATCTCACGACACGCCTACGCGATGGTTATAGGCCGACGGCGAAGCCGATAAACATGCAACAGTTCCGAGACACGAACGCAGGAGCGACTGCGATGATTTCCGCCCCCACACTGGAATGGCCCACCCGCTATCAGGAGAAGGTCGTCACACCGGAACAGGCCGCGGCCGTGGTCCGCCACGGCCAGCGCGTCTTCATCGGATCGGGCGCCGGCGAGCCCCAGACCCTCGTCGAGGCCCTCGCCCACCGCGAAGACCTCGCCGACACGGAAATCGTCCACATTCTCACCCTCGGCGTGGCCACCTACGCCGAACCGCGCTTTGGCTCCCGCTTCCGCCACAACGCGTACTTCATCGGGCCCAACGTCCGCCGCGCCGTCGCGGAAGGTCGGGCGGATTACACCCCCATCTTCCTTTCCGAGATCCCCGCACTCTTCCGCTCCGGACGCGTCGTCATCGACGTCGCCTTCATCGCCGTCAGCCCGCCCGACGCCCACGGCTATTGCAGCTACGGCGTCTCCACGGACATCGTCAAAGCCGCGGCCGAATCCGCCAACTTCGTCGTCGCCGAGATCAACGCCCAGATGCCCCGCGCCCTCGGCGACTGCTTCATCCACGTACGCGACATCGACCTCCTCGTCCCCAGCGACCGCCCCGTGCTCGAGGCCGTCCAGGGCGAACCCGACGAACTCTCCCGGCGCATCGCCCGCCACATCGCCAATCTGGTCGAGGACGGCGCCACCCTCCAGCTCGGCATCGGCACCATTCCGGACGCCGTGCTCCACTACCTGCACGATTTCAAGAACCTCGGCGTCCATACCGAGATGTTCAGCGACGGCATCATTCCCCTCGTCGAGTCCGGCGTGATCACCAACGCCGAGAAAACCTTCCACCGCGGGAAGATCGTCGCCAGCTTCATCATGGGCTCACGCAAGCTCTACGACTTCGTGGACAACAACCCCCTCGTCGAGTTCCACCCCACGGAATACACCAACGATCCCTTCAACATCGCCCGCAACGACAAGATGATCTCCATCAACTCCGCCATCGAGGTCGACCTCACCGGCCAGGTCTGCGCCGACTCCCTCGGCACCATGTTCTACAGCGGCATCGGCGGACAGGTGGACTTCGTCCGCGGCGCGTCACGCTCCCGCGGCGGTAAGCCCATCATCGCCCTGCCCTCCACGGCCGACCACGAAACCTTCTCCCGCGTCGTCCCCTACCTCAAACAAGGCGCGGGCGTCGTCACCAGCCGCGGCGACGTGCACTACATCGTCACCGAGTACGGCGCGGCCTACCTCCACGGCAAGAGCATCCGCGAACGGGCCATGGCCCTCATCCAGATCGCCCATCCCAAGTTCCGCCCCTGGCTGATTTCCGAGGCCAAGGCTCGCCACCTGGTCTATTCCGATCAGATCGAGCTGCCCGTCAGCACTCCGGTCTATCCCGAAGACCTGGAGAAGTGGGTTCCGCTCAAGGACAAGCGGCGGCTTTTCATTCGCCCACTCAAACTCACTGACGAAGGCGGACTGCGGGAGATGTTCTACAAACTCTCGCCGGAGTCGGTGCACTACCGATTCTTCCGCATGATCAAGTCCCTGCCCCACGAACGCCTCCAGGAATTCCTCCGCGTCGACTACGACGCCGACATGGCCCTCGTCGCCATGACCGACGCCGGCGAACAGGCCGAACTCATCGGCATCGCCCACTACTCCAAGGACCCCCGAACCAACTTCGCCGACGCCGCTTTCCTCGTCCGCGACGACTGGCAGCACCTCGGCGTGGGCACGCACCTCATCAGCACCCTGGCGGAAACGGCCCGCGCCCACGGCATCGCCGGCTTCACGGCCGACGTCCTCATGGAAAACCACGCCATGCTCCGCGTCTTCCACAAGACCGGCTTCGCCATCGAAAGCGAACTGGAAGACGGTTCGTACCGGCTCACCATCCCCTTCACCAAGGCCAAGGCCAAGCGAACCACCAAACGCCGAAAACGCCCCGTCGTCGAACCCGACGACAACGGCCATTCGACGTAGGGTAATTCCCCAGATTCAAGCTCCGCCGGGGCGTTCGATCAGTCCGCCCAGAGTCTCCAGCGTCGAGTATTTGTGAACCACGGGCATGTTCATCCCTGGAGAAGCTTGCGACGCATCAGCCGATGGCCCTCAACATGACCTTGAGCGTTTCGATATACCGATCGAACGCGGTCCGCCCCGATTTCGTGAGCGAGAGGACCGTACGCGGCTTGGCATCCACGAACTCCTTCTTCACCGCCACGTAGCCGGCCTGTTCCAGTCGCTTCAAGTGCGATGAGAGATTGCCGACGGTCATGTCCGTTTGACTCTGCAAGAAGACGAAGTCCGCGTCCTTCACGACATAAAGGCATGCGACGACTCCCAGGCGCCCGGGCTCGTGAAGCACCTTGTCGAGCGCCGCGATGTCTTTGGCGTTGATCTGGGTTGCTCTCATGACGCGTCACCGAGCGGTTCGGCAGGAAGCGGCGGGAAGGAACGCAGAAAACGCTTGAGCATGTACACGCCCCAGCAGGCGACAAACGCACCCGCCAGAATGAGCGACCAGCCCGGTTCGATACCGACGGCGGCTGCGATCAGTCCGGACGTGGCGAAGGCGAGCGCATGGATGACGAAGCGACCGAGCCGCAGCGCTTCGGCGCAAGAAAGACAGAGTAGCACCAACAGGAAAGCCGGTATGGCCGGTGCGAACCACTGGGCGAGTGGCGTCGGCGGACCGCCACGTGCGATCCGCGTGCCCACGAAACCGAAGAGCACGATGCCGAGCGATACGATGGCAATCATGCCGAGTTTCATTTCGCGGTTGCGCCAGTCGGAGAAAGTGACACGTCCTAGGCGCGGCTCGGTAACCCGGCGGCGGAGGACGCCCCACACGAAAATGGCGACGATCGGCACGCCCATGCCGGCCACCAGCACGCCGAGCAGCCAGCCCAGGCCGATGGCCATGACAGAGACGCCGGCCAGGATGTCGAGCAGGCCGTCCTGCCAGTAGGCGTGAAACACGCGTTTTTCGACCCTGGAAACGTCGTAAACGTCGTTCATGGCTCGACTCCTCTGTCTAGTTGGCGATACAAACCATTCTGCAATATAAATATAACTGCGCCGCCAACTGATTTCCAATGCCGAACCGCTGATTTGCGTACGGTCTTGTCGGCTGTTGTGTGGAGCACCCGGCCGGGCGAGCGACGCCCGCCGCTTCAGACTCGTAGTTTCGTGGGGCATTGCGGTTCGCGCGTCGCAAGACACGCGGTTCGCATGCCTATACCATGACGCCCGATCGAAGCGCTGAACAACCCTTCCGGGCGAGCTGCAGACTTCAGCCAGCGCGGACGCCCCTCGGCGTTGATACCTCCGGGAAAGCCCCCGTCCCCAGCGCCTGTTTGCACCTAGCGCCAACGATAATCGCCCGTAGGCCAAGACCCCGCCTTGCTCGAACAGGCCGAAGGCCTGCGCGACAAAAGCCGTTGTCCAGTCCCCCCGGGTGGACCCCGCCACCGGTAGCGGCCCCCCACCTCCCCGACATCGAAGTGGCGCATGATCCAAGACATCATGAACCGCCACAAACGCCCTGTTCTGGGCCATGCGGACGGCGGTCCCTCGCACTAGCGAAGATCCCCTTGAAGTGTACACTGCTCTCTGCAGGCCAGTCGTGCACAATGCTCGCCCCACAATCAGAACGCCCTAGTGCACGGGTCGCCGTCTGCCGAGGAGATACCGCCATGGCACTTGCTGAAGCTACCACAATCGCCGCCGGGAAAGTACTTTTCAAGAAAGTGGTCGGCGAAGTCTACGCGGCCATATCGAAGAACGCCGGAACAAAGATCAAGCAATGGAATACGGATTCCAAGATCGACAAGCTCTATTCAAATATTGCAAAAATAAGAAAAGTCAAAACGATCTGGCAACTCGATAAAGCAGTTGACCTGAACGAATTCTACTGCGATTCCCATGTCGAGATAGGCCAAAAACGTACCAAAGTTCACTCGCTCGCCGACCTGGGTCCAAAGGAGAACTTTCTTATTCAGGGTATTGCCGGCCAAGGAAAATCCATTCTCTTACGATACCTTTGTTGCAATGAACTCGCATTGGGGCAGTACATTCCACTTTTTCTTGAACTCCGGCGAATCGGTGAAAGCCACAATCTGCGAGAACGAATATTTGCCGCCCTTAAGACACTAAAGCTCGATCTCGACGACGCACTCTTCGATATCCTCGCTAATTCTGGAAGGTTGCTACTCCTACTCGATGCCTTTGACGAGGTTCCAGACAAACTCAAGAACTCCGTGCTAACCGATATCGAAGACCTTGCTCAAGATCACGAGCGACTCAGAATCATCGTCACATCCCGTCCGAATAACCACATCGAAATGTCAAGCCACTTTACAGTCGTTAGACTCTCGAATCTCAAGGGGAGTGAATACAAGACTGTCATACACAAACTATCTGAGGGAGAGAAGTGGGCGGACACGCTCATAAAACACATCGAAAGCCGCGCGCGGCATTTGAAAGAGCTACTTTGCACACCCTTAATGGTCACCCTGCTAAATAGCTCCTCCCGATAGGGAAAGTGGACTACGCGGCCTTGGATCGGATGTACGCATCTCGTTCGACCTCGAAGGGGCGGCGGTGTTCGAGCCACTCGAAGACCAAGTCCAACAACTCATCCATCGTTTGGCAGCGGTGATTGCGAGTAATCTCCTCATGCAGATGCCACCAGATCCGCTCGATGGGATTCAAGTCCGGCGCGTATTTGGGCAGGAAGTGAATCACGATCCGGTTGTCGTGCTCGGCCAGGTATTCCCGGACGAGACGGCAGTCGTGGAAGATCGCGTTGTCGCAGATCACGTGAATCCGTCGGTAACGCCGCAACCGTGTGCGGAGGTCTCCCAGATGACGAAGGAACAGCACCGAGTTGCGGCCTTCGCCCTTGAGCCCCTCGGTCACGATCAGATCCCCCGTCCGCCAGTTGAGCGAACCGGCCAGATACCGCTTCTGATTCGTCCCCGGCGTCTCCAACTCGGACTGTTGACCTCGTCGCATCCACATGCTCCCGATCTTCGGATTGGTGTTGATGTCCACCTCGTCCTGGAACACCGCGATTTCGTCCGGCGGCAGATTCCGCAGCAAAAGCCGCAGTTCCCGCAGAATCGCCGCACGGCGTGGGTCCTTGGGTTTGAGCACCGGCCGAGGACGACGCCACACCAGGTTCTCTTGATGCAACCAACGCCGCACCGTCTCCCGGCCCACCCGGATCGACGCTACGTTCAACAGCAACACCGCCAGGCATTCACACGTCCACCGACTGCGCAAGAATCCGAAGTCGGTCGGGCAGTAATTCGTCACCCAGTTCACCACCATCGCCACGATCCACCCTGGAAAGATCGAGCCGCGTCCGCGTCGCTCACCCAGCAACGCCTCCACTCCGCCGGCCTCGAACCGTTTCTTCCAGCGATCGATCGTCCGACTGCTGCAATACTGACCCGCCGCAACCTGCGACCACGTCCATCCATCCCCCAACCACAACACCATCTGGGCCCGCCGCCGAACCTCCGGATCGGGATGTTTCCGAAACATCGCCATCAGCCGCTTGCGTTCGGCCGGCCCCAACGCGAGACTGCCATCCATGGCTCCGCCTCCAGGGTAACCGGTTTCTCTTCAACACCCGGTATCCTGGGGGCAAGCCAGTTTCCCTTTCAAGAGGAGCTATTTAGTGTGGTCATACAAGTCGTATCAGAATCTCCCTACAAGAATGGCCGACTTTTACGACTCCCTGTTCCAGACACTGCTCCAACGGCACGATGGTACAAAACCCGGGTTTACGCGAAGCCGCACATGTCCATTTGATGATAGCGAGTACCGGCGAGTATTTGAGGCACTCTGCTTCATCGCAAAAGGCTGTAACGAGCAGTCTTTTTCATATGACGCCATTAACGAGCTCGCAGCGCGAGCCTTATGCAACTGTGAGCTTGCAGGGAGCGCGCAATCGTATGTGAACGACATGGTTAAGATCACGTGCCTAATTATCCGCGACGGCGACGAGCATCGATTCATTCATAAGAGTGTTCAGGAGTACTACGCGGCGGCATATGTCCAGAAGCGACCCGGCCCATGGGCTCAAAAATTCTACGCCCGCCTGGCGGAAAAGCGTGCGGATGACCGATGGGGGCAAGAGCTCGAATTCCTGAGTGAGATAGACAAGTATCGGTTTGGGCGCCACTATTTGGTCCCCGCAATATGTAGCTTTTTAGGCATAAACGAGGGCCAGCTAGATAGCGTCTGCCCCACATGTACCACTGAAATGGCTCCGCATATAATCGACGGCATCGGGTTTAGTCAGGATAGGCAGTCGCGTAAGTGGTATGGAAATGGAATCATCCTCGGGGCAAGGGTACCACCTGCACGAAAGGCCAGAAGTCTGCTCCAAGCGACACAGACACTTGTCGATCTTGACGACAAGATTCTCGACGACGTACGAAGCCAGGCGTTGGCACAGTGGGGCAATATTGAGAAGGGCAGGTATTCAGATGTCTTCTCCACAGAGGCATTGGTTAAGATTCCAGAGATCCGCGACAGATTATTAAAAGGACTTAATGCGGTGTTTCAGGAGCTGTTCGCCGAGGCGCGTGCAGTACGCCAATCCTTGAGGAAAGAAGAGGAGCCGACGATTCTGGAAGGCCTCATTTAGGCTTCGAGGAGTTCTTGAGTTCAGGTGTCTGCGCATTGGGCCAGTGCGGCGTCCTCCACGACCGGCATTTGGAAAGTTTCTTCGCGCGAATATTGCGTGCGGTCTTGAACTATTCCCGCTTGGCATCAATGCCCTCCGCCGTCCTCGTCGCCGTCTACCAACCCTACGACTTCCTCGAAGGCGACGCCATCCGTCAGGCCCTCACCGACGCCGGCATCTTCTGTTACCTCGAAGGCGAGAGCCACGCCGGCCGCCTGTACAATACGACGCGAATCAAAATGCGCGTGCTCGTGCGGGCCACGGATGCCCAGCGAGCCAGAGAGATCATCGACCAGGGCCGCTGGCCGCGATACACGTGAACCCCTACCCCGAACTCGACCGCGTCCCCGACGCCAAAGAGCGCCGCGCCATTCGACGGAAAGCGTTTCGCAGCTGCCTCAAGAGCCCGAGAGTTGTTGCCAGCATCCTCGCATTCTCCTTTGGGGGGTCCCTACTCATGGTCTTCTTGCAGGGACAACTGTCCGAGTCACTACCCGTCGGCGGCCGAGTTACTTCCAAGTTCATCGCGGCATTCGTTGCCGTTTGGATAGCCCAACGCGTGTTTCTCAGATTGGGCGACGGGCCCATCCGCCGCGCGATCCGCCAGATCATGACCGAACGCGGCTATCCCACCTGCGTCCAATGCGGATACAACCTCACCGGTCTGGAATCTCCTCGCTGTCCCGAATGCGGCCAACCCTTCGCGCCCGGTTTCAACACAAACCCCAAAAATTGATCGACCCGGCTTCCCAAATGCCGCCTCGCCAAAGTCAGTAAAGATGAAATAATTGCATTAAATATAGATTTATTAGTTGAACGCTCAACTAAGTTACCTTCACTGTATTTTCTTCGAAAAGCGCCGCCCAACGGGGCGCTCACTCCAGACACCTGCTTCGAGCGCGCGCCCTTGCGCGTTATTACCTATGGAGGCCCCAAGTGCATCGCCCGGGCCTGCCGATTGCCCGCGTAGGCACCCGGAGTCATCGAATGGGAGTCCTGCACGTGATCATCAGAGACGAACGGCCGGAAGACATCCAAGCCATCGCAGAGGTCACCGCGGCCGCGTTTGCGACTCATCCGCACAGCCGGCAGACGGAAGTCTTCATCATCAACTCCCTGCGCCAGGCCGGTGCCCTCAGTGTGTCACTCGTGGCCGAGGTGGAAAATCGCGTCGTCGGCCACGTTGCTTTTTCGCCGATCACCATCGACGGGCAGCGCTGCGACTGGTACGGCGCCGGGCCGGTGTCGGTCCTGCCGTCGCTTCAACGACAGGGCATCGGAACGGCCCTGTTGAACAAGGGATTGGACAGACTCAGATCCGCCGCCGCGAGGGGTTGCGCGCTGGTCGGCGATCCCCCGTATTACCAGCGTTTCGGGTTCAGGAACTTCCCCGATCTGATCCTCGAAGGCATCCCTCCGGAGTACTTCATGGCCTTGCCCTTCACCGACGATCCCCCGCGCGGCCTCGTTGAATTCCACGAGGCGTTCAAAGCGACGTGCTGAGGTGGATTGGATGCAACGGTCAACGCCTCCGAATCGCGAATGGCCGGCACTGGACAGAACATCATGAATGCGCGTACCTACGTGAACATAACTTCGCCAACTTGGCGCCACGCTCGGAACGAATCCGGGTTATTCGCGATCCCCAGGACCTTCAGGCGCTCAAGGAACTCGGAGAGTCCGGCCGCAAGATTCGTATCACGGTACTCATAGAAGAGCGCGTAGGCATTCCCTGCTGCCAGCATGAAGGTCTCGAAATCGGCAGCGATTACGACTGGCTCCTTTGCAGGAAGGTCATGGTCGAACATGAGAACTTCGCCAACCACATGCTTGGCGGGTGTGCACACCACGGCGATGGGTTCTGCTTCGTTGGATGCCACGAAACGTGCGCCGTGCTCCAGAACTTGATCCCAATGTGGATTAGCCTTCGGCCGATTCCAATCGATGAGATTGCAGGCGAGGCTCTTGTGCAAACGTCCGGGCGAGAGCTCAAAACAGCCAATACACCGGCCATTCAGTTGATATCGCCTCGCCACCTGCAAGTAACTCTGCGGGAGTTCCGGCATTCGCAAGCGCAACCAAGCGACCTCCCACCAGGGACAGCCGACTGGCTTGATCCACGCAGGTTCGTAAAATCGCCGACCCCATTGGGCCCAAGCCTTCGAGTGCTCGGCCAGTTCTTCCAAAGTCGCGATCATCGCGATCTGCCAGCAGGGAGCTTCGCCTCACGACCCGCCGGGATATACCGAAGGGCATGCCGCGCTACGGATTTCGCGCCGTGCGAGATGGGTTTGAAGGCGGCGTCGGGACGGGTCGGACGGGCGTATCCGGCGCGTCGGCCTGCGACTGGAGCAGCCGCGCGGCCCCGACGTCCTGGAAGCGCGTCAGGTCCGTCCAGAAGGTTCCTTCGCCGGCAAAGAACAATTGGATGTTCTGCGGCTGGAAGTTCTGGGCAAACGTGTAGAGGTTGTAGGCCTCGCCGCTGCCGAGCGCGCCGACGAGCAGTTGATAGCCTTTGGCCTCCGCTTCGTTCTTCATCCGCTCCACGTCGGCGCGGGCCCGGCCGAGGATCTCAATCCGTTGGGCGTCGAGCCGGGCGACTTCCTGCTGGATGTCGGCCACCTCGAGTTGGGTCTGGGCGTCGATCTGCGCCGCTTCCTTCTGACCCTCGGCGGCGATGTTGGCGACCTTCACGCGGGTCTCGGCGCGGATGGTTTCGCGGGCGATGTCCACCTTTTTGCGCTCCTCCTCCAGCTTGGCGCGGACGGTGGCCGCCTCGCGCTGCTTGTCGTTGGTGATGCGCTGCTCGATGGCCACGTAACTCTGCTGAATCGTGCGCTTGAGGTCCTCGGTAACCTCCTCGCCGCCCTGGGCGCCGGGGGCGTGGACTTCCAGTTCGCGCACCAGCGCCAGGAGAATCTCGATGTTCTTGCCGCGACAGATGCGCTGGAGCTCGGCCGTCATGGCCCGCTGGAACGCCTCGCGTTTTTCGCCCTGGATGAAGTCGCGGGCGGCATAGGTGGAGCCGATGTTGCGGCAGATGGAGCGCAGTTGCGGGCCGATGACCTTGTCGAGCACGCCGTCGACGTTGCCGAATTCGTTGATGGTCTCGGCCGCGTGGCGCGGATGAATGCCCCAGACCACGGTCACGCCGAGGCGAATTTCGTAACCGGTGTCGGACGGGAAGGCGATGCGGTTGTTCTCCATCTCGCTGACCTTGATCTGAGAATACTCGTTGAAACCGATTTCGATCAGCGTGACCTTCTGGAGCTTGGGATTGATGAAGTAGACGCCGGGCTGGAGAACGTCGCGCATGGTGCCGCGCTGGCCGGATTCGGCGAGCGGGCGCAGCGAGCGGGCTCCGCCGGGGGCGCTGCGGTCGGCACTCGAGGCGAGCTTGGACTCATCCTCGTCACCGGTTCCCTCGCCCATGGCCAGTTCGGGCAGTTCGGCGCCGGCGGCGGTTTCCGGCTGTTCTCCGAACAGGTTGGTCACCACGCCGACGAATCCGGCGGGGATGACCGTGGCGGGATGCAGTTCCACCTCATAGACGTAGGGGTTGATGCGATACGTTCCCGGTGTCAGGACCTCGGCACAGATGCCCTTCACGCCCGAGTCGCGGCTGACGATCACCTGATCCGGCGCGGGGTCCTTTCCGACCTTGCGGGTCACGACGCCGATCTGGGGGAAATCACCCTTGAACGTGAACCGGCCGGCGCGAAGGGCGTCGCGCTGGTTCGCGTCGAGCGAGTGCGTCCATTCCCAGGTCTTGGGATCGCCCGAAGGCACGACGGTCAGGTCGCGGAGTTCGTAATCCCAGAACAGCGGATTGTAGAAATAGCGACCCGGACCGAGGGCATCGATCTGGATGCCGCGCTGACCGGACTCAGTGGCGACGAGCTGGCCGGGCGGAAGCACGTCGCCCATCTTGCGGACGAGCACGGCGCACTTGTCTTCCGGCACGTAGACGCGGAAGGTGAACCAGCACAACGCGCCGACGAAGAACACGAGCAGCATGGTTACGCCGACAAGGCCGGCGATCAGGCGTTTCATCACGGTGCACCTCCCGTGGTCATGGTTCGCGACTCGGCCGACTGGAGACGGCGGAAGACGTCGGCGAAGGGGCCGTCGGTATTGGTCAACACGGACTGCATGGCCGGGGCCACTTTCTGGTAGAAGAACTGTTGGGCGTAGACGTAGCCGTCACCGAAGGCTTCCACGGCCTGCTTGAGCGGCTCGGCCTGGGCCTTGTATTCCAGCAGCACGACGTTGGCCTCGGCTTCCCCACGGGAGCGGATGGCCACGGCCTCTTTCTCGGCGGCTTCGAGCTGGAGCTTGGCGACTTCCAGCGCCCGGCGGGCTTCGGTCACGGCCACGCCCTTGCGCTGCTCCGATTGCTTGATGACTGTGACCACGTCGCGGCGGGCGTCACCGATGGCGCTGTTCTGATCCTGAAGTTCGCGCTGTTCGACGAGCATGGCCTCGGACTTGGCTTCCTCCATCTGGTTGGTGGAGCGGTCGATTTCCTGGTCGGCCTGCTCGCGGGCGCTGATGAGCGAGGCGATTTCCGCGGGCGGCTGGATGTCGCGCACCAGCGCGGCGCGGATGTCGATGCCCTGCTTCCAGCACTCCTGCTTGAGCTCACCGAGAAGTCGCTCCTGAAAGGCCAGTCGCGTCGTGCCGCTGATGAACTCGCGGGCGAAGAGCTTGGAGCCCTCGATGCGGGAGATGCTCCGCGCGTTGGGCAGGATGATCTTGTTGAGGATGTCCTGCTCGTCGCCGTAGGCGACGGTGATTTCGGCCACGTGGTCGGGCCGTATCGCCCACTCGATGGTCCCCTCGATACGGATGGTGAAACTGTCGTTGGAGGGGAACTGGATGGCGTCGTCGCCGAGCATGTCATACTTCTGGCTGCGAACGTCGACGACCTCGACATTCTGCAGGTAGGGGTTGTAGTAGTAGAGGCCGGGCGAGAGCGTCTCGCGCTGCACGCCCTTTTCCCCCGGGGCGACCGTGTAGGTATTGCGCTGCTTGGGATCGTCTCCGCTGAGCAGGGTCACGACGCCGACGTGCCCTTCGGGAATCTGCATGGCCGTGAAGCGCTGCACGTCGTAGGCGAGCGGATTGATGTTGTAGCGGCCGGGGCGAAGGATTTCGGCGACGGGTCCGCGCTCATCGGGCTCGGTGGCCACCGTCTTGGGAAACGGCAGGGGCTTGCCGTATTTGCGGATGAGCACGCCCATCTCGGTCTGCTTGATGATCGTCGCGTCGGCGATGATGCGTTTGTAGAAATAGGGATTGGGGAAGTAGCGGCCCTCGGGCATGACTTCGTAGCGGATGCCCTTGTAGTTGTCGCGGACCTGCTCCGGGGTCTCGCCGGTGACGGCGGCGATTCGCTCGACCAGGGCCGGGTAGAGCACGACCTGGTCGTTGTAGTCGTTGCGGAGCTCTTCCGGGAGCGTGCGTCCGGTCTTGTTGACCAGAACGAGGATGCGATCGGCGTCCACCTCGACGCGGATGATGAACCAGTAGACGGCGGTGACCGCCACGGCCAGCAGGAGCACGCTACCGATGATCGAGGCCAGCAGCGGCGGCGGTCCGGAGGAGCCTTTCCACGAGCCGGATCGTTCAGCATGGTCGGGCATGGGCGTATCCTTTCGAAGGGAAACGGAGAAGCGGATTTACATCGACGGTTCGCGTCGTTCGCCGGCGATTGCCGGGGTCTTCCCGGTGCGGCGCCGGCCGCGTGGCCGTCGCTTACTTTCGAAGCAGCTCGCCGCAGCGGGCGCAGTAATGCGCTCCGCGGCGGTTGGACGCCTGGCAGTGCGGACAGGAGAGGTCATTTTCCGGTCCGCAGGCGCGGCGCAGAGCCGCCGTGGCTCCCAGAAGGAGCAGCCCCAGGACGATCACGACGATGAGAGTCATCGGCTGGAACATGTTTGTCGGCCTACCTGAAGCCCCGCCGGTTGCCGCTTTTAGGCACCGCCGGGCGGCGTCCTTCGTTCAAGAACCGATCTTGCCGGCCGTGCACTGACGCTTTACGGGACGCGGAGGTGCCCGGCCGGGACCGCCTCCGCCGGTACTATCGGCAGTATACCGCGCCGGAGGGACCGTGTTGATTAGAACTGTTGATTCCTTTTGGAATGTGTAAGGAGGAAGGCAGTAGGCAATAGGCAATAGGCAATAGAAAAGAGGCGAGAGGCTACCAGCGCATGAGGGCGCCGATGGAGGAGATGGAGCCGAGGACGAAGGCGGCGGGGAAGAAGAGGACGTACATGAGGATGATCCGGGCGGCGTGCCATCTGCCCTGGATGAGCTGGCGGGTGTAGTCGCTGCGGAGGGGGCCGATCCAGTTGAAGGCGGCGAAGAGAAGCAGCAACACGGGAAGAATGGGAGCAACGATCGCGTACTTGGGGAACGACGCGGGAGCAAATCCGCCAAGTGTCTGCGATGCAATGTCGACCGAGGCGATGATCCAAGCGGATAGGACTGCTGACGCGGACACAACGATGGCGAGGTAGATCATGCGATGTGATTCATAGTTTGCCGCGGCGACGATCGTGCGCGGTGCTCTGGCGAACGCCGGAAGGTCTTTTCGGATTTGCGTGCTGACCCCGGCAAACGCAGGAAAAACCCAGACCAACCAGACCCAGGCGACAAGGGGCATGACGGGCAGTGCGGATTGCCAGGAAGGACTCCATACCCACGCGACATAGGTGAATGAGAAAAGCAGGTTCTGATCATCGCTAAACGAATCGAAGGCGCGCCACTTGCACCAGTCGGCCATTCTTCGGGAATGGGTCAGACTCACAACGCTGATGGAAAGATGCAGGGGCTCCGGCGGACCGGGTTCCCCGACCGGAAGCGACAAAAGGCCATAGTCATTGACACGGTAGCACCATCCATCGGCCACGCCGACGACCGCGGCGATGATCAATAGGCTGATCAGCACGTTGGCGGCCGCATGTTCCCACGAATGGCGCACGTCGCCGGGGCGATCGAGGGCCCACCACCAGCCCGGGGGACGTTTGCGGAAGGGGCGGAAGAAACCGGAGAAGAACCAGCGGCCGGAGTCGACGAGGTCCCAGACCTGGCGGCGGAATTCCTCGGGAATGTTAATGAGGCCGCACTCCGGGCAGCGGGGCTCGGGGCCCAGGCCGCGGAGCATGTATCCGCAGGCGAGGCAGCGGCGGTCGTCGGAGGCGATGTTGTGGGAGATCGTTTCCAAAGCTGTCGCCCGTTGCATGCCAGTGTGACTTCAGCCGATTGACATCAGCCAACCCAGGACCATCCAGGAAGCCATCACGGTCGGGATTGGCAGCACGATTGCATACATGACGATAATGCGTCCCGCATGAAAACGAGATTGAATAAGTTGATGGGTGTAGTCGCTGCGCAATGGGCCGATCCAGCCAAGAGCAGCATAGATCACCGCGATCAGAAACGCCGGAAGAAGAATGAACTCGTTGGAGGAAGCCCCGAGGCCCGGCAGGATGGACATCGTCGTCCGGATATTCCAACAAGCGCCGACCAGCGCGGCGCATAACGCAATCGCAATGTAGATCATTCGATGAGATTCGTAACTCGCCGCGGCCACGATTGTGCGTGGAGGACGAGCGAAAGACGGCAACCCGCGTCGAATCTGAGTGGCGATCCCGACGAAAGCTGGAAATATCCAGGTCAGCCAAATCCAGGGTACGAATACCAATGCGGGCCAGAAGGACTCGATCGACGCGTGCCATTCCCAACTGAGGAAATTCCGTTCGCCATATTTGAACATGTTGTAGTCATTGAATTCCTCTGCTTTCTCAAACGTCGGAGCAAAATACTCTCGCGAGACAATCAGGCTCCTTGACGAGGACTCACGGAGGACTGGAATCGGCGGGCCCACCTCATCCGGCACAAAGGCCACCCAGACATAATTGGTGGTCACGATCCATCCATCGGCGTAGCCGATGATGGCGGCGACGACAAAGAGTGTGACGAGCATGTTGATGATGGCGTATCGCCAGGAGCGGCGGACGTCGCCGGGGCGGTCGAGGGCCCACCACCAGCCCGGGGGACGTTTGCGGAAGGGGCGGAAGAAACCGGAGAAGAACCAGCGGCCGGAGTCGACGAGGTCCCAGACCTGGCGGCGGAATTCCTCGGGGATGTTGATGAGGCCGCACTCCGGGCAGCGGGGCTCGGGACCGAGGCCGCGGAGCATGTATCCGCAGGCGAGGCAGCGGCGGTCGTCGGAGTCGATGGCGGCGGCATCGGGCGGGGGTGATGCGGGCGTGTCGTTGGGTGGGGGCTCTTGCATGACGGAGGACAATCTCACAGCGACGCGGGCCGGTGTCCAGCAGAAAAGACCAGCGAACCGCGTTCCGGATCCCGTCTTTCGCCGGACTGGCGGAGCGCGACGGAACACGGGCTGGGGGCGCCGGAGTCGAGCCGCCGGGCGTCCGCGCCACGTATCATGGCGTTGTGGTTGCGGCTTCAAGACGGCTGGCCGGCGTTCGTGTTAGCGGACCCCCGGCTGTTGCGCGATGCTGGTCCGATAGACGAGTGCAACCTGGGCTGGTTTGCCGGGCGGAGGCGGGAGTGAATCGGGCGTGGCTGGTGTGTGGTGGTCGGCCGGAGGAACGGCGACTGGCCCGCGGGTATATCTCCATTTGACCGACCCAGCGTGAAATGGTAGATTTTCGGAAGAATAGTCAAGGATTTCGGCTTTCGCCCAGATTACCGGCGGCGGCCGAGCGGTGCCGGACAACGGCGAAGGGCATCCGCGATGGGTTCGTGGGGTGCGCTCCGCCCTTGACCGGCCGGTGAGTTCAAATCGTGTCGGACCTTGATTTCGCCAACGGCGAGGTGGTCCTCGCCGGCCACCAGTTTTCCAACCCGCAGTTTCTCGAGCAGGCCCTGACCCACGCCTCGGTGGCCACAACCCGTCTGCGAAGCAACGAACGTCTGGAGTTTCTGGGGGATGCCATCCTGGGGATGGTGGTCTGCGCGGAGCTTTACGAGCGTAATCCGGACTGGCTGGAAGGCGAGCTGACCAAGCTGAAGTCGTTCCTGGTATCGCGCAGAATCTGCGCCAAGATGGCCGACGCGATGGGCCTGACGCGGATGCTGATCCTGGGGAACGGGATCAACGCGCAGCAGACGCTGCCCACTTCGCTGCGGGCGGCGGTGTTCGAGTCGGTCGTGGGGGCGATTTATCTGGACGGGGGTCTGGAGGCGGCGCGGGCGTTCATCCTGCGGGCGGTCGAGCCGCACATCGAGGCGAGCCGAGCGTCCGACAATCATGACAACCACAAGTCCACGCTGCAGCATTTCGCGCAGCGGTATCTGGGGGCGGCCCCGCAGTATCACACGCTCGACGAGCAGGGTCCGGATCACAGCAAGTGCTTCGAGATCTGCGTGATCATCGGCGGGGAGCGGTATCCCAGCGCCTGGGGTGCAAGCAAGAAGGAAGCCGAGCAGGAGGCGGCCCGTCGTGCCCTGGCGATTCTTCGCGAGGCTGAGGCCAACGGTCAACTCGTTTCGCCGTGAAGACTTAAGCGCCATTTGACCATCCGATTTCTCGAATCAATCTCCATACCCCTGGTTGAGATTCGATGGACTTCGAGGGCCAGGCGCTCGGACGCGGCGGTTTCGACATGGCCCAACGTCCGGTTTCGGGAGCAGCCGCGCAGGTTGAAGCTTGCGGCTCGTCATGGCTGTTTCGTCTATGGAGCGTGCTGCAAACGCACGAAAGAACGAAGTCGATTCTTGAGGGGGCATGCGCTCAACCCCGCCCTTATTACAACCGAAAGACCATTGTCGGGCGACGACGTCGGATCGAGCGAGCGCGGACGGGTTCCGCGAGCGCAACGGCGCCGGTATCGGGCCGACGAGGGGACCTGCTGGTGGCAGCGGTTGCGAAGTTCGTGTCGAACGCCGGCGTGCAACGGCCGGCAACACCACGAATTACCCGCAACACGATTCCTTCCGTTCCTGACCCCACACCACGACTTTCTGAAGCGCCGGCGGGACTTGACGCGCTGCGGAGCGAGATCGAGTCTCTGCGGCGTCGCGAGCGACAACACCGGGAACAACTCAAGCGTCTGGAGCGCGAACGCCTGGAAGGCGGGGCGATGCAGCGGGAACTGCTGCCGCAGGCGCTTCCGGCCGTTGACGGCGTGGAGATCGGCGCACTGTTCCGGCCGGCGGACGTGATTTCCGGCGATCTCTATGATGTCGTGCGGCTTGATGACGAGCATGTGGCACTGATGTTGATTGATGCCACGGGGCACGGGATTGCCGCGGCGCTGCTCGCGGCTCACGCCCGGCGGGTGATTCGCGGCGTCTCCCGCGATGCCTTGTTTGCCCGCCTGCATCCCGGTGAAGTGCTCTCGCGGCTCAACGAAGAACTGGTCGCCTGCGGGCTCACGGAATGCTCGTTCGTGGCGGCGCTGTACGCGGTGTTGCATGAGCCGACGTCGACGATCCGCTGGGCGCGAGGGGGCGTGCCGTATCCGGTGCTTCGCCGGCGCGGCGCCAAGCCGCGGGCGGTGGTGAGCGAGGGGCCCATCGTCGGGGTGAGCGATCGGGCGCGATTTCCCGTCGTGGAGATGAAGCTCAAGCCGGGGGACACGCTGGTGTTCCACACGGACGGGCTCGAGAACCGGGGTGCGGGGAGCTCGCCGGCCGATGTGCCTGAGTGTGTCGGGGAGTGGCTTACCTCGAATGAAGATGCCGAGATCGCGGAGAGGATCGCGATGCTCGAACGCGAACTTCGCGAAGCGGCACGAGTCGAGCCGGCACATGACGACGTGACCTTGCTGGCGGTGCACGTTGGAGGTCGCCCGGCCGAATCGGCGTTGACACATCCGCAAGTTGCTCTGGCGGCGTCGTAGAGAACGCCAGAGCGTACGAACCACGCGGTCAACAAGCTGACGGAATGCATGGCGGCGCTCGCCGCGAGGCTCGCTTGGCCATGCCACCCAAGGCAATCCCAAGAGATCATCGATTCCGGTTCAATGGATAGTCAAGGCATGCGAACCGCGTGTCTGACGACACGCGAACCGCGTGCCCTACGGTTCTGTTGTATGAAGGACCGCCCGGACGTTTTACAATCCCGCGTCGTGGACGGGTCGAACACAACGACAACGAATTCACCAGAGTCATCAGCGCCGGCACTGCCTGTGGAGCGGGCGGGTCGGTGGTGCGTGCTGACCGTGCCGCTGTGGGGAGCGTGCTATCCGCGGCGGGCGGGAGAGGTGCTGTGCGGGGCGTCGTGGTGGGCGACGCTGCTGCGCTATGCGGGGATTATCTTCGCGATCGCCGCCATTATGGTCACACTCCTGTTGTGGAACGGAATGTATCATGTGCGGGAACGCATGATGGCGGCAGCGCAAGGAACCAATGCCGGGGCCTTGGAAGTACGAACGGTTCGCGAGGTCTGGGCGGAGTGGCAGGCCGGAAGCGGGTTGGGACTGGCAGAGAGAACGGTTCTCTGGACGGCGGTATTGGTCATGAGCTGCGCCATTTCCGCTGTCGGGCTTCATCTAACCACGTTGAGCCCCCGGCGCGACTTCGTCAAAGCGGCCAATCTGGGAACCCGCGTGGTACCCGGCGGCGGCGGACTGCTGATTTTGCTCGTGGGCGCCTTCGGATTCATGATTGTCCTCGGCAACGTCTGGGGGGCCCAAGCCCCGGATTATCGATTCATCATGTCGGCACTTGATCCTCGAAGATACGTATTCATCCTGGCGCCTGCGGCTCTTTCGTTCTTGCTGTATCTGCTCGGCGTCATGTTTCGTGGAGCGCTTCCACCGCGGGATGATCAAGACGAGCCACCCCTCTGCGAAGGGTGCGGTTATGACCTGACGCACAAGCCGAGCGACGGGCGGTGTCCGGAGTGCGGTATGCGGGTTGAGGAATCGCTCACGCCGGGCCTCCGCCGGCCGGGGTCGGCGTGGCAGCGAAACAAGGGTCTGTTCAGCTTCCTGCAGACGACCATTCGCATTCTTCGCTTGGGGCCGAAGGCGTACGAGTCCATGCGGGCGCGGAACCCGGATTCGGCCATAGAATCGTTCGGGCGAGGTCATTATCTGCTGATTGGGGTTGCGGCGGCGCTTTGGGTGTACTGTTGCTTCCGGACCATCCCGGACGGGCCGCCCAACGGAATCCTGTTCATGTTTACGATGTCCGCGCTGACTGTCGTGCCGCTTGCGGGTTGGGTCACGCATCGCTTCGTCGGGGCGGTGGTGACGGCCGGGTGGATGATCCAAGGCATGCTGGACCGGCCGCACGTGGTGTCGACGGTTCACGCAGGAGAGACGGTCTTTCTGTGGGTGTTCTGTCTGTACAACGGCGTGCTCATTACCAGCTACGCCTTGTTCGACGATTGGATTGCGAAGTGGCTGGGGCGGGCCGCGGCGAACTTCTTTCTGGGCACGCCGCCGGAGGGCGCGGTGCTGTTGGTGGGCAGCGGATTACTGATTCTCTTCTGGATGCGGCGATACCATCGGTGCCTCTCGGCGGCGCGCTGGGCAAATTATTGAAGAAGGCACGAAGGGGAAGAGGAAGGCAGTAGGCAATAGGCAGTAGGCAATAGGAAGAAGAAGCCACGACGCGACGAAGCCACGGAGCCACGAAGGGGAAGAGGAAGAAGGCACGGCGAAACGGTGGGGAGGAGAGGAAGACAAAAGCAAGGGCGGCGGGGGGCGGATTGCGTGTTTCGGTTGCGCTGAGCATACAATAGCCGCATGACCATCTGGCTTTGGGTCGGGTTTATCGCGTTTGTCATCGGACTGCTGGCACTGGACCTGGGCGTCTTCAACCGCAAGGCCCACGTGGTGAGCATGCGCGAGGCGCTGGGATGGACCATCTTCTGGGTGGTGTTGTCGCTGGGGTTCAACGCGCTGGTGTTCTACATGTACGAGCACCACTGGCTGGACATCGGCCTGGGGGCGGGGCAGGAACCGAGCGGTCACGAGGCGGCGCTGAAGTTCTTCACCGGCTACGTGATCGAGAAGTCGCTGAGCCTCGATAACATTTTCGTCATCGCGCTGATCTTCACGTATTTTCGCGTGCCGCCGATCCATCAGCACCGCGTGTTGTTCTGGGGGATTCTGGGGGCGCTGGTGATGCGCGGGGCGATGATTCTCGCGGGGGTGGCACTGATCGAGCGTTTCGACTGGGTGGTGTACGTGTTCGGAGCGCTGCTGCTGATCACCGCGGTCAAGCTACTGGTCACGCGGCACGACAGCATCGAGCCGGAGCGAAATCCGCTGGTAAAGCTCGTGCGGCGGTTCTATCCGGTGACGCCGGATTTCCGGGGGAAGCACTTCTTCGACCGCGTGGATGGGCGGATTGCGGTGACACCGCTGTTCATCGCGCTGCTGGTGGTGGAGAGCAGCGACCTGCTCTTCGCGGTGGATTCCATTCCGGCCATCTTCGCCGTCACGCACGATCCCTTTCTCGTGTTCACCTCGAACATTTTCGCGATTCTGGGGTTGCGATCACTGTATTTCGCGCTGGCGGGCATCATGCACCGCTTCCGCTACGTGAGCATCAGCCTGGTGTTCGTGCTGGCGTACATCGGGGTGAAGATGATCCTGTCGCACCATTATCCGGTACCGGCGGTGGTAACGCTGGCGGTGGTGGGCGGATTGGTGAGCGTGGGCATCCTGGCGTCGCTGCTGGCCGGGACGCGCGATCCGTCAGCGTATTCATCACCGGTCACGCACGAGATCGAGGAGATCGTCCAGTACACGTGGCGGCAGGCGCGGAAGATTGTGGTCATTGTGATCGGCTCGACGGTATTGCTGGTGGGCATCGCCTTGATCGTGCTGCCCGGGCCGGCGCTGGTGGTTATTCCGATCGGGCTGGCCATTCTGGGGACGGAGTTCGTGTGGGCCCGTCGGATTCTCAAACGGATGAAAGAAGAAGGGATGAACCTGGCCCAGGCGATTGGCTTGAAGAAGGAATCCCGCCGGCCGCAGGACGGGGCGGGCGAACCCATGGAGGGGCGCGTTCCGGCCGCGTCCGAACAAGGGCCGCCAGCCCCGGAACACCCCCACTCGCGTTAGTCTCCCCCGCCGACCGGCAAATCGATCGTCCTTCGGGGTTGACATATAGACAATTGGCTATGTATATTGTGGACATGGCTCGTGGCGCTGCGGATGCGGACGTATTTTCGGCCATTGCCGATCCGACGCGGCGGCGGATGCTGGATCTGCTGGCCGAGGGCGAGCGGGCGGTGAGCGATCTGGTGGCGGCATTCTCGCTCACGCAGCCGTCGATTTCGGATCACCTGCGGGTGCTGCGGGAGGTGGGGCTGGTGCGGGTACGGCGGGAGGGTCGGCGGCGGCTGTACCAGCTCAACCCGGGCAAGCTCAAGGAGCTGGCTGACTGGGTGGCGACGTACAGCCGATTCTGGGACAAACGACTCGACGCCTTGGGATCGTACCTGGACCGGGCGGCGGGCGAGACGGGGCCGGAGTAATCCATGCTTGATCAATTACGGGTTCAACGCACGTACGCACATCCGCCGGAGAAGGTGTGGATCGCGCTGACGGATCGCAAGGCACTGGCGGACTGGCTGATGCCCAACGATTTTTCGCCCGTGGTGGGACACAAGTTCACGTTTCAGACCGACCCGATGCCCATGTGCGGGCATGGCGTTACGGATTGCGAGGTGCTGGAGGTCGAGCCGCAGCGGAAGCTGGTCTATTCGTGGGTTCCGGTGACGCCGGGCAAGCCCCGGCCCGAGAAGCCGTCAATCGTGACGTGGACGCTGGAGCCGGTGGGCGGCGGCACGCGGTTGACGCTGACGCACAGCGGATTGACGAACGCATTCCCGTTCATGATGCGGCTGATGCTGCGCTTCGGCTGGGGGACGATGGTCAAGCGGTGGATTCCGAAGGTTGCGGGGAGCATCGGTTCCGACGGGCGGTACGAGTTCGGGGTGCTGGGCTCGACGAAGTATCGCTACAAGGCCAAGAACATCCCCGAACATCTGACGAAGGCGCCGTGAGTATCGCGGCGAGAAGCGCAATACGTAAATCGCGCCGGGCGAACCCGGCGCAAAGACATCGGAAGTGTCAGATCAACGGCACTCAAAATCGGAGAGAGGAAATGATCCTGACGAAGGCAAGAGCTATGGCGGGACTGCTGGTGGTCGGATTGGCGGCGTTTGCCGGTGTGTCGCACGCCCAGGAGGGCATGGGCGACATGGCGGCGATGATGAAGAAGATGGAGGCGGTAACGAAGAAGGGCAAGGAGCACGCCGAGCTGGCCAAGGCCGTGGGGAAGTGGGACGTGACCGTGCGCATGTATTGGGGCGGGCCGGGCATGCCTCCGGCGGTCACCAAGGGCACGGCGGAGATCGAGTCGATTCATGACGGGAGGTTCATCAAGGAGACGATCACATACGACATGCTCATGCCCGGGCCGGACGGGAACATGGAGACGAAGACGATCCAGGGCATGTCCATCATGGGCTACAACAATTTCCGCAAGTTGTATGAAGTCATATACTGCGACAACTGGAATACGAACATCATCAAGATGTCGGGGACGAGTCCGCCGGGGAGCAACAAGCTGTTCCTCTACGGCGAGATGGACGAGCCGATGATGGACATGGTCGGGCGACACATCAAGGCCGTGTCGACCACGGTCAGCGACGACAAGCATCTCTTCGAGATGTATGACCTGGCCGCGGGCGAGGACCACAAGGCGTTCGAGATCGAATACGTGCGGAGGAAATAAGCCGGGACAGCATATTCTTTTCGGGGGATCGGCGTTGCCCGCGCCGGTCCCCCGCACGTTTTTCCGGACGTCCCATATACGGATGTACAGGGAGTTTACAGATCCTTTCTGCCATTCGATTGACTCGAGGGGGCGAGGGAGATGTCAATTTCCTTTACTCAGGAAACGATTGTTGATAGCTTAGCGCTCAGACGGGCTGTCCATTCCTGGGGTCCACGCGGAGGGGTTCGACGACATTGCGATCATTCCCTGCGCCTGCCTGGAGTCAACCATGAAGAGCACAACTCCTTTTCGTCTCGCCGTATCGCTGTCGCTTTTCTTCCCGGCCATTGCATGCGCGCAATTCTGCTTATTGGGAGAACCGGCCGTGCGCAATTGCCCGTCCGCGCGGGTTATCGATGGATCGGTGGGTCAGCATGTCGTGTATGTCGATGCGCACAATTACGAATTCACGTACAATACATCCTGCACACCTCCGGTCGGGCACGTCGCATGGTTCGAGGTAACGCCCGTTGTATCCGGACCGATGACGGTCAGCACCTGTCACCCGAACACGGCCTTCGATACGGTTCTGGAAGTATTCGAAGGCGGAGACGGCAACTGCGACTTCATGACGTCCGTGGGGTGCGTGGATGATTCGCCCGGGGTGCAATGCTCCAACGGATGCAGCGGACAGGGATCGGAAGTGACGATCGACGCCACGGCCGGCGTGCGGTATCGGTTTATTGTCGGCTCTTTTGGCGCGAATACGGGCGGATGTACGCTTTGTCTCGGCGTTGTGGTAACAATCGGCGAACCTTGCGGCGACCCGCCGTACGGAGTTGCTTGTGGTGTGGCCACCGAGTTGCCCGGTTGGGAGGGGACACACGCGATTCAGATTGATGTTGAGGACGCGCCCAAGGGACAGGACGCCGATTTCTGGTCCTGCTCGATCAACGTGGGCAAACAACAGTGGTTGAC
>JAGFJJ010000028.1 GCA_024102815.1 Phycisphaerae bacterium | reverse complement strand
ACGACGCTTGCCGGCGCGTGGCGGGCGCTGCTGGGCGACGCGAAATCGGTCGCGGTCAAGTTCAACCAGGTCGGGGCGCCGACGATCGGGACGACGGAGCGCTGTGCGACGGCGATCGTGGAGTCGCTGGCGGAGGCCGATTATGCGCCGGACCGGGTGGTGTTGGTGGAGACGGCGGAGCGGGTGCGGCGGGAGCTGGGGTGTCGCGGGCCGGTGAGCGGGTGGGGGGCATCGATTCCGGTCGGGGAGAACCAGGAGCAGGTGGCCCGGTGGTTGCTGGAAGCGGATGCGGTGGTGAACGTGCCGTTTCTGAAGACGCATCAGATCGCGGGGATGTCGGGCTGTCTGAAGAATATATCGCATGCGGTGATCCGCCACCCGGCCCGCTACCACGCGAACGGGTGCGCGCCGTATGTAGGGCAAGTTATTTCTGCGAAAGAAGTTAGCGAGAAGCTGCGCGTGCACGTGATGGACGCGGTGCGGATTGTGGTTCGCAATGGGCCGGATGCGCGGGTGGAGGATGTGGTTGGTCTGGGAGCGGTTTTTGCGGGGGTGGACCCGGTTGCGGTGGACACGGTCGCGTTGGAGTCGCTGGGCGTGGAGCGGTTGCGGCTGGGGCTGCCGGGGCTGATCGACGTTCCGTCGCTGGTGGCGGCGGGGCAGATGGTGGTGGGGCGGTGGCGGCCGGCGGAAATTGATCGTGTGCAGATCAATTTGGATACCTGACGCCCGGGCAATCCGAATGAATTTGAACTTGACACGCGCCTGCGTCGAAGTATGCTTTTAGATGTTGCGGAGCGTGACGGACGCTACCTGGCTGATTGATCGTCTTCATACTGCTGTTCATACACGACGTACCGATCCATCATCAGCCATCATTGGTTTGTCCCGCCAGCTAGCCTGCCTGCCGCACCGCACGCCGTAGTTGGTTTCCGGGTTGTCGCGTCGTCCGCGGATGGAATCTGCGGGGGTGGCGTTTACGATTCGGCTGGCTGCGGCGACTTGAGCTTGGACATGGCCGGATGTGCGTGCGACCTCCCCCGCCTGTGGGAGGTGCGCAGCCGACTCGCGCACGGATCAGCTTTGGGGCTGGTCGGTGGGCGGGCCGGAGGCGGCATGTACACGTGTTTCGAGTGCGGTTGGGTTGGCGGCCGCGGCGCGGCAGCGTGCGTCGCTTATTTCGCCAGAACTTGTTCCTGTTCTTACGGTCCCGGACGCAACGGGCGACGCGGACGGCAACAGGACCGACGCTCCAACACCCGGTGGATACGGGCGCTTCAGGAGGCTTCGCTGTGAAGAGAAAAGGTTTTACCCTCATTGAGCTGCTGGTGGTGGTGGCCATCATCGCGCTGCTCATCTCGATCCTGCTGCCGAGCTTGTCGCGGGCGCGCGAGCTGGCGAAGCGGGCGGTGTGTGCGTCGAACCTGCGTGGCATTGGTCAGGGCGAGCACATCTACGCCAACGACAACGCGGAATGGTTCCCGATCCACTTCTTCAGCGGCAACGGGACCAGCCAGCCGAACATCGCGCCGCAACTCGGCGCCGTGAACTATCCCGGCACGATGGGCTTCGACGGCACGAACGTGGCCGCCACCATTCGCCTGCCCACCGGCGACCCGGCCACCGTTCCGGGTGGTCAGGTGTTCCCGGCGAACCAGAACCACGTCAGCCGCGCGATGTTCCTGCTGGTGATTGCCGGCCAGAGCACGCCGGGCCAGTTCATCTGCCCGAGTTCGGAAGACCAGGAAGACCCGCTGCGTGATGAAGAGATGCCCGCCCAGCAGGTCGCGGCGCAGCCCGGCATCAACCGCTTCGACTTCCGCGGCTATCCGTTCCTGAGCTACGGCTACCAGAACCCGTTCGGCCGCCGCGGCAAGCCGCGCGAGACGCTCGACACGCGCATGCCGATCAACGCTGACAAGGGTCCGTTCTACACGTCGGGTACCGGCACGCGCGACCAGGTGGTGAATCAGGCGATGCCGCCGACCGGCGGCGTTTTTGCGGGCGACGCCCTGTCGATCATTCGCGTGTCGAACGACCAGTGGCGTCCGTACAACAGCCGGAACCACAATGAGGAAGGTCAGAACGTCCTGTTCGTCGACGGTCACGTGGACTTCCTGCGTCGTCCGATCGAGGGCGTGAACCAAGACAACATCTACACCGCGGCGAACAACTTCATTGACCTGCGGGGCTTCTACCTGGGTGTGGTTCCGGGTGGGCAGACCCCGAACACGGCGCCGCTGGTCAACACGGACTCGGTGATCATCCCGTAGTTCGCTGACGACGCCGCAGACTGGTGTTCTCATGAGAGGCGGTTCGACCTGCGGGTCGAGCCGCTTCTTTTTCTTTTCTTGACAAATTTCTTGTACGCGTCGCGTAGAGCCAGATTCTGGTCCGCAACCGGTCACGGCTCGCTGATCGATCATTTGTGCAATGAACCCGATGCTAGTACTGTATGGTCTCATTTAACAACACACGTGGCTCCCGCGCGGAGCAGTCCTTTAGGGATTGTCCGGATCGCGGAGTTCGCTATCGTGGCATTGCGCTCAACGGTCCGTCTTCCGGATAGCGGCGTTGGTGCGTATCGCTGACGAAGGGGACTACACATGTGTTCGAATCGTGCCACTGCTCGTGCCACTGCGTTGTTTGTTGGACTCGCGGCGCTCGGCGGCGCAACGGCTCTCGCCCAATGCGTGACTACCCGCTCGCCGTGCGATGGCGATATCACCGGCGATTCGGTCGTCGATTTTGCAGACTACGCTGCAATCACCGCTTGCTGGGGTACGCAGTGCGGCGACTTGGACGGTGACGCTACAACCGATTTCGATGATCTAGCGATCTACAGCGCAAATCTCGGGTGCGACAATCGTAACATTGTCGTTGTGGACGACTTCCTATGGGTTGACGACGATCCGAACGCTCCCTATTACAGTCACTCGCTTAATGACGTAGGCCGAGTGTTCATTAACGACAGCCAAGAGCTTGTCTACGTAGTGGTCGTCACGCAGGGGCCCGCTAGCAACAAGCACCATTACGCGTTGTTGAAGAAGAATGTTAATGCGTCCTCAGCACCGGCTAGCTATATTGCTGTGCAAGGCGGCAACCTGCATGGCGGGGACGCGATTGAGACGTCCTTCTGCCATAGGGATTGCGATCCGCCGCCAGACACCGACTGCTTCAACCAAGATGGCGTTCCGTTCGACATCAGGTCTGAGGGAATCGATGAGTCGGGCACGTTAGCCTACTGGGCTAAGCTTCTCATCTATGACTCGCAACTCGGCCGGTGGACGTCTTCTGGGCACGACGGCGTCTACGAATACAATGGATCAACAACGACTAAAGTCGTGAGCGAGGCAGATTATTGGGATCTGGGCGATCCGAACAGCTTTCGCATCGCGGGCGTATGGGACGACCCTTACAACGAGGGTGGCGACTGGACGCATATTGACGCTGACGGGCGCGTGTTCTTCGGCGTGTACGACTCGGCGGGGACTTGCGATAACAATAACAACCCTGCATGGCACATTTCGACCGCAGACGAACGGCCGAATGATCTTCTGACCGTCGACGCGATGAAAACGATCTCCACTCCTTGTGGCGGCGCGTTCCAGTACGTCGATTCGCTGGCCTTTAACGGAAGCTACAATGACTACACCGTCGCGTCGATTGGGATCATTGACGAGAGTGTCAGCCCGAGCGAGAGTTGGGAGGCGCTGATCGGCGTCGATCTGGCTAGTTCGGCCATCGCCTGTTTGGCGGAAACGCCCTACAGCACTTCTTATCCGCGCTACGAGGGTATCTGGTTCCCCGAAATCGGAACGCTCGACACTATAAACGCTACTACAGACGCAGTCTTCCTGTCAGAGTACAAGACGTCAGGCAGCTTCTTTACTCACGTCTTGCGTCACTTGGTGCTGGGCACCGGCAATCCACCTTCAGACATCGCGGTTGCCGGCACGTCGAAAGACTGTAACAATCAGACACTGTTGTGGCCATTCATCACTTCACCCGTGATCGGCATGCAGAGTCCCGGAAATCCAGTCGTAGTGTTCGGCAACGCAGATTATGATGGATACTCAATCAGGCTGTATTTCTACGATGCGAATGGTGATATCAGACCGATTCTGAAAGTCGGCGACTATGTTAACGGATTGCGCGTGACGTGGATTGACTACTGGGATGTCAATAATGTCGGCGATGTTGCGATTGTCGTGCAGGTCGATCGTGCTGACTTCGATCGCCTTGTTATTGTGAAACGGTTGCCGCTAAACTGAACGTAGAAGCATCGATGAAGGCGATGTGGTCGTCTTCGGCTTGAACGGATCGCGCGGCTAATCGAGCCGCAGCACGGTTACGGCTACAAGAGCGGCTTGGCCCTGCGGGCCGAGCCGCTTTCTTTTTGGCGGGGGGGGGGGCGGACGGCTCGTCCCCGGACGCAGCAGCCTTCGGCTAGACTCAGCGCAATGTGGAGCGGTTGGTGAAAGCGGAGGCGGCGCGTCAGGACGGGCCGGCGGAGCGGCT
>JAGFJJ010000027.1 GCA_024102815.1 Phycisphaerae bacterium | reverse complement strand
GACGCGCGACGACGCTCGAACTTGTTGCCAGAACTGGCGATAGAACGCGAAAAGGCCGACGTCTCGGGACGCCGGCCTTTCGTATAACCTGATGGTAGCTGGATTTCGCTACCGTCAAAACAAGTTGTGCGAACCACGCAGATTTCGAACACGTCTCTGAGAGACAAAAAATGTCGCGCCGGTTGATAACCCGGCCAGGGCGTTGGAACACCGACTGCCGGGTTACTGTCTCTGGCAAACACTTGCACTCACCCGTCCGCTTACGTCGCGGGGCGTTACCTGACCTCCCTGAGACATCTTTCAATTGCCTCGCGCAGCTTGTCTCCGTCCAGCGTTCTTTCGTCGTTGCCGAGCTGGTGCATCCAGTAGCGGGGCTCCGGCGGTTTGTCGCCCCATTCGGATCGTGCATCGAACACAAAATAGACGTCCCACGCCAGTTTGCGACCGCGCGGCAGAACCACGGTTTCGCCGAGGGCCAAACCGAGACTCTTGTCCGGGTCCCAGAAATGCATGGCCCGCGAATCGGCCACATGCTCGACTGCCTTGACGGCCGCGTGCCGGTCGTCCTCACGCAAAACCGGAGTCCACACGACCAGTACCTTGACTCGCGAATCCGTGATCTTCTCCAAAACCTCCCTCTGCACCACACGGGCGCCGTTCTGGCACGGGCCTCACGTAGGCGAAAGGACGAACACCAGGCGAACCTTGTCATGCACGCGGTTGAAGGCTTCTCTGAGTTCCCCTTCGCCCTTCGCAACCGTGATAAGTTCGTTGCCGGTCTGTTTGCGCGCCACTTGCATCAGCATGTCATCCAATGCCCGGGCAAACGCCGTCGGACCTTGGAAATCTCGAAAACGGCGCAATTCGGTACCGTCCGGAGCAAGCAGGCGAATGTCCGGGAGGCCCACGACGTTGTATTTACTCGCCAGGCCCGGGTGTTCGTCAGTGTCGACTTTCACGAACTCGCATTGGTCCAACAGACGAGCAACTTCGGGATCGGGAAAAGTCTCGGCAAGCATTCGCTGGCACGGAGCGCACCAGGACGCTGTGAAATCCAAGACTACGGGCCTATTCTCGCGGCGAGCACGGGCGAGCGCATCCTGAAAGAAGGCCGGATCGTCGGGGTGGTCGGGCTCAGAGACCACTCGTGCAGGAAAGCCAACCTTCTCGCTCGCGGCGGACTCACTCGTCGCCCGCGCCCCCTTACTTCGCCGGAGCATCCTTAAACAGACGCTGCGCGAAGTGATACAGATTGTTGCGCCAGTGGGTCGGATCGTGGCCGTGGGAATCGACGTTCCAGACGTGCGGAACATTGTGTTCCTTGAGATATCGCTGCATACGCTGGCTGACGCGGATCAGGCCGTCTTTGTTGCCGCAGGAAAGCCACAGCAGCTTCAGTTGCTCGCTCGTTTTCGCGGGATCGGGAATGAGTTCTTCCGGCGTTTTCGAGTTCGGCGCCGACGAGAAACCGCCGATCCACGCGAACGTGTCCAGATGCGCCAGACCGAAGTTCAGCGACTGGCCGCCGCCCATCGACAGTCCGGCCAACGCGCGATGTTCGCGATCGGCGAGAACCGAGTAGCGCGACTCGACGGCAGGAATCACGTCCTTGAGCAAGTCGTCTTCGAACACGGCGAATGCTGGTGCCGATTCAAAGACGTTGCCCTCTGCCCGGTCATTTTTCTGAGCGCGACCATTGGGCATGACAACGATCATCGGGACGGCCTGCTTGTCCGCGATCAGGTTGTCAAACAATACGTCCGGCGTGACCAATCGCTGCCATTCCGTTTCATCGCCGCCAATGCCGTGCAGCAAATAGAGAACCGGGTACTTCTTGTCCGGCGAATATTCCGGCGGCGTGTATACGTTCATCTTTCGCGTCGCGCCAACGGTCTTCGAGTCGTACTCTATCAGCTCCAGCCTGCCGCGGGCGATACGGTCACGCTTTTCGGTAATGCTGGCGGGCGGATCGGGATAGGTCTGCTTGTCGTCCGGGCCGAGTTCAATGGGTCCGCCGAAACCACCTCGACGCCGGCGCTCCTCCGGCTGCGTCTGTGGTTCCTGCGGTGCGGGCTGCGTCGCGATCAGCTTCGTCAACGGCTCCTTCACCGGCACGTTCGCCGGCGTAGGAGTTTGCTGCTGGGCGTGCAGGACGTTGGCGCACAGCGCTGCGCCGAGAAACCATGCGACCAGAACGAAGGTCCGGTTCGCAGTCAATGAGTGACGAGATTTCATCATTGCTCCTCGTTGGATCGAGCACCAGTCGATATCGTAGGACGCATTATTGAACAGTTGTCTCAACTGTTCTGCCCCCCTCCGCGGTTACTTGGCCTTCACGTCGTAGCAGAGCAGCAGGTGTTGGTCGCGGATGTAGAGTTTGCCATTCGCGATGATGGGATGCGCCCAGGCGGGTGAGCTGCTGCGGTCGGGCTGGTCGAAACGACCTCGCTCAATGAGCCCTTCTCGCGAAGGTTCGATCAGAACCATCTCGCCTTCTTCGCTACGCAGGTAGAGTCGTCCGTCCGCCAGCAGTAACGAACCCTTGGGAGCGTTTCGATCTCGCCAAAGGATTTGACCCGTCCGAAAGTCGAGGCAGGAGAGAAACCCACCACCGTTTCCTCCGTTGGCTCCATAGAGGCAATCATCGACAACGATCATGCCGCCATGATGGTTTTGCATGCTGGAAGTGAAATAGACTTCCTCTGCATTGATCGATCCGTCAGCGTTCTTGTTCAGCTTGACAGCACCTCCGCCGGCACCGTAGGCCGATGCCGCGAACACGAGGCCATCCTGGAAAATCGGTGTCGAGCAGTTGATTCCCATCGCGTTGGCAGGGGCATTGTATTGCCAAAGGACTTTCCCATCGGACGCCGCCACACCGACAAGCGAGCTGGCAGTCAGTTGGACATACTGCCGCTCACCGTCAACATCGATCGCGATGGCAGACGAATAGGCCGCTCCGGAACGAGCCCCCCCGCGTCCACCACCGAAGCCACTTGGACGTCCGCCAAAACCGCCACCACCAAAGTTGGCGAATCCAGGACTGGTCTGGCCGCCTGCGAAGCCTTGATCCGCCAGCCAGACCCGTCCGCTGGAATCCGTGAACGGCGTGGTCTGACCGGCTTTGATCCGGATCGTGTCAGCTTCTTTGGCGTCGCCTCGCTGCGGAATGATTTCAATCGCTTTGATCGCTGGGTTTTCGACCTGTCGCCTGAAAGTAATGTCGAGTTGCCCGTCCGTCACCTCGACCGGCACTGATTCGATGTATGCCTTGTTCGGACCGCCCGCTTGCTCCCAAATGTCAAAGTCCTTGAACTCCTTCCCCTCGACATTAAAAGTGAAGACACGTCCGCCGCGACCTGTAACGCCTGAGAAGGTCTCTGCGAAATAAAGCTTGGCAAGATACTTGCCGTTGGGAACCTTCCGGGAAAACGCCGTCATCCCCCAATGTTCGCTGAGAAACAAAGCGGGGTCTTTGGTGCCTGTGACCTGTGGTGCAGTCCCGCTGCCTCCGCCGGGTCGATTCGCGGCTTCTCCGCGACCGGGCCGATTCGTTTGGTTTTGTCGTTCTGTTTGAGCCGTTGCCGGACGAGGTCCAGTACCATCGGTCGACGGTGCAGACGCGGCGGACGACGCACTCTTCCAGATCGTCTCGCCAGTGTGTTTGTTGAGCGCGACCATTAGCGCGTCAGAGCCGCCGGGAGTGCAGATAAGCTTATCACCGTCGACGAGCGGGGATTCGCGGTAGCTCCAATCCGGGATGGCGCCGCCTAAGTCGTCGACGAGACTTCGCTGCCAGACGATATTCCCGTGTTCGACGCTCAGGCAGGCCAGCCGACCGCCCATGCCAAGAACATACAAGCGATCACCGTCAACGGTTGGAGTGCATCCTGGCCCTTCTCTCGACTCACGCCGGCTCTGCTGAACGGCGTCACCCAGCGCAGTCACCCAGATTTCACTGCCGCCGGTTTCGGACAGCGCCCAGACGATTTCCTTGCCGTCGCGGTTGCTCATGCCGAACAGCTTGCCGCCAGCGACGGCAGGCGCGCTGTCTCCGCCACCAAGGCCATCGATGCGCCATGCCAAAGGCGGGCCGCCTTCCGGCCACTGCTGCAGCAGCCCTTTTTCCTTCGAGATCGCGTTTCGATCCGGCCCCTGCCACTGCGGCCAGTCATCCGCCAGTGCGCCGGGAGCGAAATTCGCGAACACAATCGCAACTGTCACCAAGTACTTCATTTGTTCACCTTTCGTAGATTGCGCGGTGTTCGGCGCCATAAGCGTCCTGCCACCTCGGCCAAAGGCGGCAATTGCTGTTTGGTGCCGGGACTACCGCACTTTGATGTCGTAACAAAGCAGCAAGTCTTGATCGCGCACGTAAAGTTTGCCGTTGGCAATGACCGGGTGCGTCCAGGCCGGCTCACGAGTGCGATCGGGTTGCTCGAACCGGCCGCGCTCGATGTATTCCTTGCAGTTCGGCTCGATCAGAATCATCGTGCCATCCTCGGCACGCAGGTAGAGGCGCCCATCCGCCAATGCCAACGATCCTTTCGGCGCCCTCCGGTCGCGCCACTGAATATCGCCGGTGCGAAAGTCAAGACAGACAAGGAAGCCACCCTCGTTACCGCCGGCGGCGCCATACAAACACCCGTCCACGACGATCATCCCGCCGTGGTGGTTCTTCATTGAGGGAGCGAAATAGACTTCTGTGGCCGTGACATTGCCATTGGGCTCCTTGCTCAGCTTCACCGCGCCACCGCCTGCGTCGTACGCGGAGGCGGCGAACACTAGGCCGTCGTGGAATAGCGGCGTGGAGCAAGGGATGCGATGCGTATTGGCTGCTCGGTCGTACCGCCACAGCAACTTGCCGTCGGACGCTGCGATCCCGACGAGCGTTGTCGCCGTGAGCTGCGCGTACTGGCGAATCCCCTCGAAGTCGATCGCGATGGCCGAGGAGTACCCCGCTGACGATTCATTGCCGTAGCGCCGGTTGGTGGGACCCTCGGGCACCTTGCACTTCCAGACCGGCTTGGCGGTTTCCTTGTCGATGGCGACTAACGTCGCGTCTGATCCGCCAGGCGTGCAGATGATCCGATCCCCGTCCACCAGCGGTGATTCGGAGTAGCCCCAGACCGGGACGATGCCGCCAAGGTCCTCGACGAAGTCCGTGCGCCAAACCTCCTTGCCCTCGGTCGTGAAGCAGACGAACTCGCCGTACTGGCCGAGGATGTGGATTCGGTCGCCGTCCACGGTCGGGGTGGCGCGCGGACCAAACGGCTTGAAGATGAAGCCGGGTTGGCCGCCGCGCCCAATCTTGGCCTTCCAGACCTGCTTGCCATCCGCCTCGTTGAGGGCGAAGAGCCAAGCCGAGCCGTCGCTGTCGCCGGTCGTGTAGATGCGTCCATTGCTGACAGCAATTCCGCCCATTCCGTCACCAATCCCGGTCACTTTCCAGGCCAGTGGCGGACCATCTTTGGGCCACGCCTGCAGCAGACCCTGCTCCTTCGAGATTGCGTTGCGGTCTGGCCCGCGCCACTGCGGCCAGTCAGCGGCGATTGACGAGATAGTGGGAATCAGGATCGCTGCACTCAATGCGCAAGCCTTTATCATCTTCTTCCGCTCCATGAGGGCCTCCGGAACGCCCGTCTGTGGCGTTGACGTGTTTCCCCCTCCGTCGCTGACGGCAGCGGGACAGCGCCAACGGCCAGTAGCAATCCGCGCACTGGCTCACTCCTCCTCACTGCTCCAGGCCGGCTCTAACTCAATAATGCGAAATTCGCGCAGCACTGGGGCCACACATTTCTGGAAGAAAAACCGGCTGGCGGAGATTCCGGTGACAACAGCCGCTTCAATCTGCAATGTTCACTTCAGCAATATCTTCCATCTGCCGAAGCCTGGGGTCATTCGCCGGAGTATGGCCCTTGATGACGATGCTCGCCTCGCGGTGATGCAGGAGGAATTCGATCCAATCGATCCAAGAAATTGACGGCGAGCCGGTTGACTGGCGAACGCCTTCCTCGACCAGCCTGTCGAACATTGCCTCCGACTGCTCAAACGCGCGAAGTGCAGCCTCCGCATTCCCGGCTCGGTGGTGAGCGATCGCGATGAGAGGATGGGCGATTCCGCGCCCGAACCATCTGGCGTCATTCGATGCTTCAAGTCGATTGAGAGCCATTTCATAGTCGCCGGCCCTCAAGTGCGCCCAGCCCGCCACATACAGGTTCGCTCCATACAACATGTCCATGTACTTGTGCGGCCGCTTGGCGACTCCGATTGGTGAATCGGAAGCTCTTGCATCCCTGGAATCAGCAAGCAGACGCTCGATGCGTTCCGCCAGCTGTGCAGCGGTTGTGGAAGAAATCTCCCCCACCAATCGGCCACGAATCTCGACGGCGAATGGATCATCCTCACGACTCTCACCCAGTTCCTTGCAGAGTTTTTCGTACGCGGTCGTTTCACCGGCATAAAACAGCAGTTGCGGCACTCCGGACAGCTCTGACTGCTCGACCGGGCAACCGATATCGACTGCCCTGGAAAAATCGGCGGCGGCCGGTTTCCAGCGACCAAGTTTCACGTTGAGCCGTCCTCGTTCAAGCCACACGAGAAAGTACTTTGGCAAGACTTCAGTCGCTTCCGTGTACGTCTGGTACGCGTCAGCCCACCGTTGAGCGTCGGCATGGGCCCGCCCCGACGCCAGCAGGACCGTCGTTGAATTCAGGCGATCATTAAATCGCTCGAGTTCCAGACGGGCATTGTTTGCTGCATCCTCGGCAGCACGCGCGTTGTTGAGAGCGACTTGTTTCTCGTCGCGCGCGCGTATCGCCAGTCGAGCCTGCCACAGGCTTACGGCAGTGCCCAGAATCAATGCGCCGACGACCAGCGAGGCTGTGGAGATCGCCACCTTGTTCCGCCGGGCGAACTTCGAGAATCGATACCAGGTCGACGGCGGACGCGCTTCAATGGGCTGGTCCAAGAGGAAACGCGAGACATCCTCAGCCATCGCGCCGGCCGTGGAGTACCGACGATTGCGGTCCTTATCAAGCGACTTCATCACGATCCAGTCCAGATCACGTTTCATCGACGACGCGAGTTTGGCTGGGTCGAGCCGACGATTGGCCGCGACGGTGCTGGCTAGTTCGTTGCTGAGCGTGCTCAATCGCGAGCTGGGTCGAGGAGGTTCTTCTTCGCGGATGATTCGGCGAAGCTCATCAAATCCCGCGCTATACAGGCGCTCGGCAGCAAAAGGAGTCGTGCCGGTTGACAATTCGTAGAGTAGTACGCCGAGCGAATAGATGTCGCTCCGCGTATCGACGTCGCCGGCGCTCATCCCAGCCTGTTCCGGGCTCATGTACGTCGGAGTGCCCACCATCGACGCGAACCGAGTGTAAATCGTTCTCACGGTCAAACTGTGACCAATCGCTTTGGCGACGCCGAAATCGATCACCTTCGCCAGCGGCTGGCCATCTTGCATGGTCACCAGAATATTCGAAGGTTTGATGTCGCGGTGGATGATCCCCTTTTGATGAGCATGTTGAACCGCCTGGCAAATCGACACAAAGAGCTTGAGTCGCTCCGCAATGTCCAGCTTTTGCTTGTCACAGAACTCGATGAGCGGGACGCCGCGAACAAGTTCCATGACGAAATATGGCTGAGCCGAATCCGTCACGCCCGCGTCGAAAACACGGGCGATATTCGGGTGGTCCATCATCGCAATCGCCTGGCGCTCCGCTTCAAAGCGTGCAAGAACTTCCCGAGACTCCATCCCGGGTTTAATGACCTTCAACGCAACACGGCGGCGAACCGGCTCCTGTTGATCCGCGACGAACACCAGTCCAAACCCGCCTTCGCCAATGAGCTCCATCAGCTTGTAGCGACCAATCCACGTTCCAGGCGCGTGGTTGGAATGTTGCCATGCTGTGGTTTCGTTGGTGTCGCCAAGCCCTCTGGAAACGATGGGCCGGTCGATAGGATTGATTTCGCGCTCGTGTTCACGCAAGAGTGCCGACACCGAGGCAAGCAATTCCGGCCTCCCCTGGCACGACTCTTCCACAAACGCCGCGCGATCGCTTGGTGACTCGATGTCAAGAGCATCCAGAAAGATGGACTTCTCAGTCGGGGACGGTGTACTCATCGAAGACTTGCTCGCTCTGACGCTTGACTAATGACTCAGCTTTACCCGGAATCTCTGTTCAATTCCCGTCCCAGCCACGCTCTTGCGAAAGCCCAGTTCCGTTTTACAGTGCGCGGCGACACTCCCAGTGACTCGGCGGTGTCCTCAACACTCAGCCCGGCGAAGTATCGCAGTTCGACTAGCTTGGCCAGTTCCGGCTCTTCCGCGGCAAGTTTGGTGAGCGCCGCATCGAGATCGAGCAACTCGTCAATGTCCCCGAAGTCAACGATTGCATCGCCCTCTGCGATTGTCCGCTGGCTAACAGCACCCCCACGTTTGAGACTCTGATGACGTCGAGCATTCTCAATGAGGATTCTCCGCATTGCTTCGGCAGCCGCAGCGAAGAAGTGGGAACGACCATCCCACTTCACGTCGGCATCTCCGACCAGTCGAATATATGCCTCATGAACAAGGGCCGTTGGCTGCAGCGTTTGGCCCGGCTTTTCTCTGCCCAACCTGTGGCTCGCCAACTTCCTCAGCTCCGCGTAGACCAGTGGCAGCAGATCGGCCGCCGCGGCGACGTGACCGCGGTGAATCTGATCCAGAATCTGCGTGACCTCGGACATTGGTGATCCGCTGCATTTCAGTAGGTACCATCTACTGGTCATGATACCAAACGGCAGCCCGTGACCGACTCTGCCGGTGGCACTGCATCCGCCTCCTGCGTATTTGGATAATGCGAAATCCAGTAGCATGCGGGGCCACGAATTATCCGCAAGAATGATCGCTGGAAGAAAACGCTGGCCGGCAGTCGTTAAAGAAAAGCGATCCGGGCTCGATCGCGCGAGCCCGGGGCTGTCTGTCTGCCGGCTACGCCACCACTTTCGCGACGACGCCCGAGCCGACGGTTTTGCTCCCTTCGCGGATCGCGAAGCGGGCACCGTCCGCCAGCGCGACGGGGCTCTGCAGGGAGATGCCCAGCTTCACTCCGTCTCCGGGCATGGCCATGTCGGCGTCGCCCAGCACGCTGGTCGAGCCGGTGACGTCCGCCGTGCGGAAGAAGAAGTGCGGCGTGTAGCCGTCGAAGAACGGCGTGTGCCGCCCGCCTTCCTCGTTGGTCAGCACGTACACTTCGGCCTCGAAGTTTCGGTGAGGCGTGATCGAACCGATCGCCGCCAGCACCTGGCCTCGCTCGACCTCGTCCCGTGCCACACCGCGCAGCAGGCAGCCGACATTGTGACCCGCCTGGCCGACGTCCAGCACACGACCGAACGTCTCGACCTGGGTCACGACGACCTGCCGCGGCGTTTCGGCCAGACCAACGATCTCGACCGAATCGCCGGCGCGGACCTCTCCCTGCTCGACGCTCGACCGTGCCGTTGACCCTATTCGGACAGCTTAGGTGGTCCCTGCCGAGAGACCTGCTGCAGGAATCGTTCGCGAAGTTCGTACGGATCTAGAGGATGCAACGTGCAGTCGAAGTTCTCAGAACCGGCCTCTTGATTGCGACCGTAGAGGTCGGCCCACTGCGAATATGTGCCCCCGTTGACCGGCATCACAACGAAGTAGCCGATATCGTATTTCGTTAGAGGAATAGGAACGGCAACACCCTGAGCACCCGATGCCTGGATGTGGCAAATGGTATCGGGCAAGTTGTCGAGCGGCATTCGCAGGACGAGGCTTCGGACGTTGAGTTCCTCAGCGTCGAAGTTCCGAATCTGACTGCGGACAGTCTCGAAGATTGGGAGCATGATTGGGTAGTAGCCGAGCCGCTTGAAAAGCAGCAGATACCCAGCCTTGAGGAGGGCAACGTGTGCGAGCCGCTCCCGAGGAAGAACATTTCCTTCAAAGTGAAGGCGGATGGGATTCGGAGTGATGCGCTGCTCCACCCAAGCTTTCATAGCATCCTTGTACTTTTGGACGTCCTTCTCGTTCGATTGCTTCGCGATGATCCTGATGTCGATGTGCGGCTTTTCGCCGCCGGTGCGAGTGATCTCGATGCCCATGTTCTGGTCATCGCTGGTAAGTCGAGCGTTGAAGGCATTCCTCTGTTCGGCACGACAGAAGGCATCGAACTCGACCCGCTTATGAAGTTCGCCGTCGATGTTCGCTCCGGCCGTGTTGTTGCACGTCGCGCACGTCAGAACGGCAGTAGCTGGCCCAAGCCCGTCGGGGATGCAGTGCTCCTCCGTGAGACGCGGCGATGGCGCCACTACGTCGGCCTCGGTGAAGCCGCCCCTCATGCAGAGCGGACAAATGTACGTGCCGGCGAGATTCGGCCGGAGTCTTGCGAGATTCGCCGACATTTCCTGAAATAGTCCCCTCCGTCGCTGCTCGTTCTTCAATGCCATTGCGAATTCCGTCTTCTGTTAGACTGCCTCCGCAGATGAATGCTCATCGTAACGCGGTGTTGTAAACCGCATCTTCTGCACTCCCCAGCTAAATCCTTGCATGAATCTAGATTGTCCTTGAGGGAATCTCGATTATATCTTCGGGCATCCCCGACAAACGCCCCGGGCTCGATCGCCCGAGCCCGGGGCTGAGGGGTTACAACAGGTTGACTACGCGCTCGGCAAGTCCCTTTTCGCCAAGCACGACGTTCAGGTGGCCGGCCGATGCGATCTTTTCCAGGACTTCCAGTTCCCGCAGTCGCATCAGCGTCGGGTTGTCGGCCAGCAGCTTGGCCGTGTTGGCCTGGCTGCGCATGGCGGCCGTCTCCTCGCGGCGCGAGATGAGGTTGGCCTCGGCGGCCTTCTTGGCCTCCGTGACCTTGTTCATCAGGTCCTTCATGTCGCCCGGCAGGATCACGTCCCGGATACCGACCGATACGATCTCCAGACCCAGCTCGCCCGCGCGGCGGCGTACCGCCTGCTCGATCTCCTGAGCCACGGCGTCCTTGTCCGTCAGGAACGCGTCGAGCTCGCGTGCGCCGACAATGGCCCGCAACGCCAACTGCGTCTCGCGGTACAGCGCCTGACGGACGTCGTCCGTCGAGCTGACCGCCTTCCGCGCGTCGGCGATGCGGTACGTGACCAGCGCGTTCATGCGCAGACTGACCTTGTCCGACGTCATGATCTCCTGACCGCTGACGTCAGCCGTCGTCTCGCGCATGTCGATCTCGACAACCCGGGCGTCCGCCGCGCCCTTCCAGAACGCGTACATACCCGGCCGCAGCGTGTCGACGTACCGTCCGTCGATGAACAGTACACCCACGCGGTCGCGGTCGACCGTGCAGATGTCGAGCAACTGCTTCGCCATGTGCGTCTTCGCGATGACCTTCAGGTCCTCGTGCTCGAACCGCACCTGGCGAACGTCGATCACCTCGACGCGCACGTCGCGGACACCGTGCCAGTAAGCGTACAGGCCCGGCGCCAGCAGGTGCGTGAACCGGCCGTCGATCCAGACCAGACCACGCTGGTGGTCCTTCAGGTCCATCACGACCGCGCGGTCCTTCAGCACATCCGACTTGACGATCATGTCGAGCTTGTCGTGAGCCAGCCACGCGTCGCGCATGTTGGCCACGTCGACGCAGACCTTCATCAGCGGGTCGAACAGCCAGTGCCGACCTTCGCTTAAGAGTCCCTTGAACTCGCCGTCACGGAAGTACAACCCCGTCTCGTAGCTGCGGATCTTGATTCGCTTGAACAGCATCATTGGATTGCCCTCCTTTCTGTTTTCAAGGGCTCGATATGTCAGTATCGATCGGTGTTGATTGATTCGTAAGAGACGCCGTTGGAAGGCGGAACGTTCGCGGATCACATGAAGAAACACGGAGTGCTGCTTGAGCGGTCACCGCTGCCGGTTTTCGACTGCGTCGGCTGATGAGTTCGCGTCGGGCCGCAGCCCATCGCGTCGCTCACCAGCACCGGCAGCCGTCCGCCAACAGCGGGCGAAAGCGGTATCCACGCACTACATGGTGTTCGTTCATGCTGCCACCGGTTGCTGCCCACGCGACTTTGTCAGATTCACTTCTCGGCATAGCCGATCGGCGTTTCCAATGCTGCCAGGTGTAACAAGCGAACCGGCGGCGGATCCTGCGTACGCCCGCCTCCCTCGGGCTCTTGGGTGGACGCTTTCGCGCCCTTGGTGCTCAGTTGGTTTACAGCCAACTTCCTTTGGAGCGGTCGACGGGACTCGAACCCGTGTCTAGCGACAACTATTTTTCCCGCCGGGCGACAATTAGAAATCCCGGCTTCGGGCGTCCGGGGGGACCGGGGGAGCGACAATTAGAATTCCCGGATCCGGGCGTTTGGGAGATAATCGCAACTC